>CAZDSN010000224.1:1926-6495 GCA_964507675.1 uncultured Ardenticatenaceae bacterium
CAGGCGATTGGCGGCGTCAATGAGAAGATTGAAGGCTTTTTTGACCTGTGCCAGGCGCGTGGCTTGACCGGAGAGCAGGGCGTCCTGATTCCCGCCGCCAACGTGAAACATCTAATGCTGCGCGCCGATGTGGTGGCTGCCGTGCGCGCCGGACAGTTCCACATTTACCCTGTGCGCACCATTGACGAAGGGATCGAGATTTTGACGGGTGTGGCTGCCGGCAGCTTAGACGCTGATGGTCGTTATCCCAACGGTTCGATTAACCAACGGGTGGTGGCGCGGCTGCAAGATTTTGCCCAAAAAGCGCGGGCATATCAGGCGCCGGGCGCGGCGGAAGAGAAGCAAGATGAGCACCCCAGAACCTGAAGCGCCCATTCAACGGATTTTGGTGGCCCTGGACGCCTCGGCGTACAGCCTGGCTGCTTTAGAGGCGGCGGCGCATCTGGCGGTGGCGCTGGAGGCGGAGTTGAATGGGCTGTACGTGGAGGATATTAATCTGCTGCATTGGGCAGATTTACCCTTCACGCGCGTTGTGCGCTACCCAGCGACCATTGATGAAGTGGTAGATAAGGTGGGGATGGAGCAGCAGTTACAACGACGAGCAGAGCAGGCGCGGCGGGCGTTGGCGGCTATTGCCCGCGAGTTAAAGCTGCCGTGGTCCTTTAAGGTGGTGCGGGGGCAGGTGACGCCTGTTTTGTTAGCGGCGGCGCTGGAGGCGGATTTGCTGGCGCTGGGTTGGGTGAGTTATCCGCGCACGCGGCGGATGCGGTTGGGTTCGACGGCGCGGGCGTTGGTCATGCAGTCGCCGCACGCTGTCTGGCTGCCGGCGCGACGGGAAATGCCAGAGGGCGCGCCTGTTTTTGTGACCTACGATGGATCGCCATTGGCGCGCAAGGCGTTAGCGCTGGCGGAGCGACTGGCGACGAATTTGCCCATCATTTGTGTGCTAACGGGGCCGGCAGATAGCGTCCGGCAACTTAAAGAAGAGGTGCTGGCGCAGTTAACGACTAAAGAGACGATGCAGATCACGTTTCGCCACCTGCCGCAGGCGGAAGTGGAGAATCTGGCGCGGCTGGTGGGTATGGAACATGGAGGTTTGTTGGTAATAGAGGTGGGCGCGATGATGCTGTCCCCCGCTGCACTGGAATCTTTGTTGGATCAACTTGAGTGTTCTGTTATTCTGGTGCGCTAATAGTGAACTAAAGGGGTGGGCGTGTTTCTGACCACTGTCCACTCATCACTCACCCCTATTTTCGCAGGAGGTCATTGATGTTTCGCCGAACATTTTTCTTGTGGGTGACAGGCAGTCTGGTTTGTTTGCTATTACTGGGCTGCCGCAGCGCTGAAGGCCCGGCGGGGCCAGTGGGGCCAGCCGGGGCGCCGGGACCGATGGGTCCGGTGGGGCCGGCAGGCGAAGACGCCAGCGCCAGCCAGACTTACGTGGGATCAGACAAGTGTGGGCAGTGCCATGAGGCAGAATTTGCCAGCTTTAGCCTTTCAGGGCATCCCCAAATTATGTCTGAAATTGAAGCTGGCCAGCCGCCCGCTCTCGCTTATGATGATGAAACGGGGGGCATATCCGAGCCGCCCGCCGGCTACGAATGGAACGACATTAGCTATGTGATTGGCGGCTATCGTTGGAAAGCGCTTTTTGTGGATCAGGATGGTTATCTGATAACCGGGCAGGAAGGGGAGACGACGCAGTATAACCTGGCTAATCCTGATCTGGATAGTTCCGCCAATTGGGTTTCGTATCACCCAGGCGAGACCCTGGCGATGGACTGTGGTCAATGCCATACCACCGGTTTCCGGGCGCAGGGCCATCAGGATAATAAGGAAGGATTGGTGGGCACGTGGGCGTTTGCCGGCATTCAATGCGAAGCGTGTCACGGTGCGGGCAGCGGCCACGCGGCTGACCCCCAGGGGGTGCGCATGGTGGTGGATCGTTCGCCGCAGTTGTGCGGACACTGCCACCAGCAGGGCAGCCTGGTGCAAATGCAAGCCCACGACGGTTTTGCCGTGGGCGGGCAGGAGTTTACCGAGCTATATAACTCCAAACACTTTGCCCTGGATTGCATTACTTGCCACGATCCTCACGCCAGTTCGCAGTATGCTGACGCTAACCTCAACCCCTCTCAAGGCATTCGCCAGGCGTGTGAGAACTGCCACTGGCAAAATGTGACGCAAAGCGTGCGCAAGCACCTGGGGGTAGATTGCGTAGATTGTCACATGCCGCTCATGGGGCAGTTTGCCCAGGCCAATCCCGATTTGATGCGAGGGGATGTGCGTTCCCATCAGTTTTCCATCAATACCGACCCCAATGCGCCGCAGTTCAGTGACGACGGTTCCTCAGTCGCTCCCTATTTGACGCTCCAATATGTCTGCCAGCAGTGTCACAATGGCGAGTACGCCGCCGCGCAGGATGTGGCGACACTGGCGGAAGCTGCCCAGGGGTATCACCTGCCGCCTACACCCACGCCTGAACCGACTCCTGAGCCGGCAGCCACACCAGAACCAACGGCGACGCCTTAGAGGAGGCAGCAATATGCGTAAACTACTTAGAGGTATCAAAAACTTCTTTTTCCCTCCCCCAGGCAGTTCGCGTTGGGTGCGCGTTTTGCCTTTTGCCATTCTGGGGTTGGTGACCGCTCTGGCTATCTATGGCAGCGTTGAGGCCTGGGCGTATACTAACTCCCCGGCTTTTTGTGGCGCTTCCTGCCATACCATGCCGCCAGAATACAACTCGTATCTACGCTCACCCCATGCCCGTGTGCAATGTGTCGAATGCCATCTGGGGCGGGACCAGTTCACTACACAATTCACCCGCAAAGCAGGTGATTTGCGCCACGTGGTCAAGACAATAACGGAAGATTACGAGTTTCCTATCTACGCCCACGAGATGCGCCCGGCGACAGACTCCTGCGAGCGCTGCCACTTCCCCCAGAAATTTTCTGACGACAGCTTGCGCGAAATTCGCCATTATGGCGAGGACGCGGTCAATACGCCGGAGAGCATTTTCCTCATCTTGAAAACGGGCGGCGGCACGCAGCGGGAAGGGTTAGGGCGCGGCATTCACTGGCACATTGAGAATGAAGTCTACTTCCTGGCAACAGATCCGCTGCAACAGCAGATTCCCTACGTGCGCGTGGTGGAAGAAAATGGCGACGTCACCGAATATTACGACATTGCCGCCGATTTTGGTCCCGAGGATGTGGCTGGCAAATACCTGGAGCGTATGGACTGCATCACCTGTCACAATCGAGTGACACATGCCGTTCCCACGCCAGAGGAAGCCGTTGACCAGGCCATCAAGAAACATCTCATTTCTGTCGACCTGCCCTTTGTCCGGCAGCAGGCAGTCGCCCTGCTGCGCCAGGGTTATGACACGACGGAAGCGGCTATGGCGGCTTTTGACTCGCTGATGGCTTATTATGCCGGCAGCTTCCCCGACGTGGCTGTGGCGCAGTCAGAACAGATTCAGCAGGCGGTGGCTACCCTGAAGGACATTTACAGCCAGAGCGTTTTCCCTGAGCAAAAAATTGATTGGGAGACGCATCCTGACAATCTGGGGCACAAAGATTTTCCTGGTTGTTTCCGCTGTCACGATGGTAAGCACCTGACAGGCGCGGGCGACTCTATCCGGCTGGAGTGCAATTTGTGCCACTCCATTCCAGAGCGTAACGATGGGTTTGAACTGGTGACGACGCTGGAAGTGGCCCGCGGGCCGGAGCCGCCTTCCCATACACATTCCAACTGGATCAGCCTGCATGGACAGACGATTGACCAATCCTGTGCCATTTGCCATAAGCCCGACTCGCCCGATGTGGATTACACCACTTTAGAGGGTAAGCCGGCGGCAGACGGTTCTTTTTGTGGCAATGTAGCCTGCCATGCCAATGAGTGGCAGTACGCCGGTTTTCGTGCGCCTGAACTGGAACCTGTGCTGGCGCAGCAGGCGTATATCTTGCAGAACACCAGCCCGTACCTGTCGGATGCACTGCCACAGACGTACGCAGGCGTGTTTAAGGCGGTGTTTGATGGGCGGTGTATGATCTGCCACAGCGGGCCGGCAGCGGAAGCGGGGCTGGACTTGAGCAGCTATGCCGGCATGTTGGCCGGCGGCAAGAGTGGCGCAGCGTTGATTCCTGGCGATCCTGCCGGCAGCCTGATCCGGCAGCGCCAGACAGAAAGCGCACCGCATTTTGGGCAGATGCTCGATGACGAAATCGAAGCCATCACCGCCTGGATCGCGGCAGGCGCGCCAGAATGAGCGAAAAACCTGCGATTATGGATAGTTTCTGACTCGTCAGTAACCGTCTAAGAATTACTCTATTTGGAGTGGAAGCTTTAGCCGGAACTGTTCTGGCTAAAGCTCCCACTCCGGGAAATTGTTTCCGAACGTTCACTCAATACACTGTTGCGTAAATTTGTTCCGTTTTCCAGAACCCGCTAAAGCGTCCACTCTGGAGTCGAGGCTTTAGCCGATTCCCGGAACGTACTTGTGCAATCCTGTACTAAGCGCCCAAACCACCCCCTAAAAGGGGGAGAGTAGCCTCGCTCCCCGCGAGA
>CAZDSN010000225.1:0-6484 GCA_964507675.1 uncultured Ardenticatenaceae bacterium
CAAGTGGATCACCATTGCCATCATTCGCGCCCCCTTTTGGGTGTTGCTGGCTGGATTGGCTGCCGGACAGTTGTTGTTTAATCAAACGCTGCGGCTGCCTGCCCGTTTGGGGTTGCTGCTTATCTTAGGCGCAGTGGTTGCTTATGCCCTGGTCATCCAGCAGGACGCCGCCTCCAATTGGATTGGCATTGGGGCCGCTTTCTTCGTCCTTTTCTGGCTGCGCTGGCCGCGCTGGCGCTGGCCTTTGCTAGTGGCGCTGCTCCTGTTGGCTGCCAGTGGGGTGCTTTTTCGCGGCTTATGGGCGTTTGCCGGCGGCGAAACAGAGTGGCAGTTGAGCGGCGGCTCCCGCCTTAGCCTGATCGAGCGCGTCATTGAAGTCACCCTGCGCAACCCCATCACCGGCCTGGGGCCCGCCGCCTACCGCCCCTACAGCTACATGCAGCCACTGGTTTATCTGCACATCGTTTGGGCGCAGCCCCTGGTTTCCTCGCACAACAATTACGTAGACCTGTTTTCGCACGTGGGGCTGTTGGGATTAGGGCTGTTTGGCTGGTTTGTGGTCGCCCTGGCCCGCTGCGGGCTGCGGCTGCGGGCCCGATTTCAGGATGGCTTTCGCGCTGGTTATGTCAATGGGATGCTGGCTGTAGGCACGGGATCGTTGGTGCTAATGGCCCTGGCGGATTGGATTTTGCCGTTTGTGTATAACATTGGTTTCCCCGGCTTTCAGGCCAGTGTGCTGGTCTGGTTGTTCCTGGGGGGATTGGTGACGCTGCAGTCGCCAGAGGGGGCCTGATGCGCGTTCTTTGCGTAACCAGTTTTGCCGTGCCCCCGGGTGACCGCTGGTTGTGGAATGAGCTACCTGAACTGGCGGATGAAGTCCAATTTGTGCCGGCGCTGTCGCCGCCAGGTCGCTGGCTGCCGCGCCTGCTGGCGCTGGTCAGGCAAGAACCGTTTGATCTGATTGTCGCCTGGGAAAACAAAACCGGACTGCCGCTGGCTATCTGCGGTTGGTTAACAGGGCAGGCCTGGCCCCCATCCGTCTGGCTCACCCTGGCGGCCAAGCCTTACCTGGGCGTCATGCGCCCGCTGCTGCGCCGCTGGCTGCGCGGCGTGGCCCACGTTACTCTGCCCTCCCGCTGGGAAGCGCAGCGCTGCCGGTCTGTTTTCCGCCTGCCCCACAGCCGCGTGTCCGTCTGCCACCTGGGTGGGTATGACGTACCCGTTCACGTCGCCGCCAGGGGCAGGCTGCCGCGCCAGGGGATGCGTGACCTGGCTGTTTTTGCTGGCGGCCAGACGGATCGGGATTACGCTACCTTGCTGGCGGCGTTGGCCGAACTGTCGCAGCCAGCTTTGATCAGCACATCATTGTCCCCCCTGCGCCACTTTTCTCCACCCCCGCTCACCGCCATCACACCCTTGTTGCCCATAGACGATTATTTTGCCGCCCTGATGCGCAGCCGCGTCGTCGCCTTGCCCTTGCAGCCCGTCGCCCACGCTGCCGGCCTGACCCTCCTCCTCGATGCCATGTCTGCCGGCTGCGCCGTCGTTTGCACCGATCTGCCCGTCCTGCGCGAGTACGTCCTGCCTGGCGTGACTGGCCTGCTACTGCCCCCTGGCGATGTGGCTGCCTGGCGCGACGAGCTGGCCGCGTTGCTGGCTGACGAGGAAAGATGCCGCTGGATGGGCCAACAGGCCCGCGCCCGCTGGGAAGCGGAATACGCCTTCCCCCTCTTTGCCCACCGCGCCTATGCCATCCTGCAGCAGGCCGTACAAGAACCCGCCACCCCCTTGTAAGGCGCGGCAGTTAATCAGATGACCTTAAGCGCCGCTTCCCTTTTTCTCTGCATCTCCTGCCACGCCAATACGCTTATCACTGCGGCGGAATGCCTGATCTGCCCCACGTGCGCTGCCAGCTATCCGGTCAAAAGCGGCATCCCCGTTATCCTGCCCTCCAATCAACAGCTAAACTCCTTTGCTGCCGCCGCCGTACCGCTGGATGACCTGTGCGCCACCTACGACCGCGCCTATACCCACAATGGTTTAATGGGCACAGACCTGGATGTGGATTACGATCGCACCACAAAAGAAAGGCTGCTGAAATTTGCCCACCCCCTGGCCGGCAAAAAGCTGCTGGACGTGGGCGCTGGCGTAGGCAGGCTGTGGGACTACGTGCCGGCAGATGTCCACGGTTATGCCTTCGATCCCTCTCTCATCGGTTCCCGGCTGGCTCGCGATGCCCACCCTCATCTGACGCTCACCGTCTCTGTGGGCGAATACATACCATACCCCGATGCCTTTTTTGATGCCATCATCGCTGCCGATGCCCTCGAACATACCACTTCCGTGGAGCAAACCCTGCGTGAAATTTACCGAACCATCAAACCAGGCGGCGTTTTTGCGGCCTCCTTACCTGTCCCCCATTCCCTGCGTAAATGGGGCTACAACCAGTTTATCCGCCGCCGCCCCGATTTCCGCCTGCTTCTCAAACTGGCAGCTATCGTCCTGAAACGCATCCTGCTCTTTGGCCGCCCCAATTTTCAGCCCATTGACCGGGATTACGACAGCGCCCAATGGATCAGCCTCATCAGAGACACCGGATTCTCCATCCGCGCCAGGCAGCTTTGGCCGTTTCCCCCCCGTTTGCCGCTCGTCCTGCTCATCCAGGCTGTTAAGGAGGTTGGCGAATCGTGACGCCTCGTCAGAATAAGATGCCGGCAAAGTATTGGCTCCTTCTCATACTTCTGCTGGCCTTCCTTTTACGCGCCGGTACGGCTGTCTGGTTGGGCAACAAAATGGAAGTCCTGGAGGCTGGCGGCACACACGATCAAGTCTCATACGATATGTTAGCCTATCGGCTGGCGCAAGGTTATGGCTTTACCTTTCCGCAGGCCTGGTATCCCTGGGTTCCTGCGGATACGCCCACTTCCTACTATTCTGGAACCATGGTTTTGCACCTGGCTGTCCTTTATCAGATTTTTGGTTATAACCCCTTGATTCCCCGTTTGCTCTACGCTCTCCTGGGAACCATCATCGTCCTCCTCATCTACCGCCTGGGAAAAAAGCTGTTTGGCGAAAGGGCCGCCCTGCTGGCGGCGCTGCTGGCTGCCGTATATGCCTACCTGATCTTGTACAGCGCCACGTTATTAACCGAAACCCCTTTCATTCTTTTCCTGCTCCTGGCCTTAGATCAGGCATACCAGCTATTAGAGACCCCCAGACCAGGAACTTTCCTCCTGCTAGGCGTTGGCCTGGCTGGCGCGCTCCTGTTCCGCATGGCAGTGCTGCCCTTTGTCGCCGTCTTACTGATCTGGTTGGTTCTGAAACTGCGGCGGCAGCAAAAGCGTTACCCGGCCTGGCAAATCTTGATTCCCTGTGGCCTGATGGTTGTGGCTGTGGCCCCCTGGACCATTCGCAACTATGAACTATATGGCCGCTTCATGTTATTAGAGTCTCAGTTTGGTCACGTGTTTTGGAATGGCAACCATCCCGACAGACCATCTGACTGGGGAGAAGTCGGCTGGGTTGCGCCTATTCCCGCCGACCTGGCTGACCTGAATGAAGCCGACTTAACCTATGAACTGCTGGCCCGCGGCCAGCAAGAAGTGCTGGCCCACCCTGACCGGTTTCTTCGTCTGACCCTGGGACGCGCCAGAGTGTTTTTTATGTTCTGGCCTTCCGCCAGTTCCAGCCTGATGAGCAACCTGGGGCGGGTTTTATCCTTTGGCCTTTTTCTCCCTTTTATGCTGGCCGGCTTGATCCTGTCTCTAAAAAGCTGGCAGAAGTTGCTACCCATATACCTGTTTCTGGTTATCCATCTGGGCGTCTATCTTTCCTCGTGGGTCATGATACGGTATCGGGTGCCGGCAGATGCCCTATTATTGCTGTTTGCCGGCCTGACATTCAGCCTCATTGTAGAATGGGCCCCCTTCAAAAAGCGTCTGCTGCCCCCGACTTCAGTCTGATCATTGTCAACTGGAATACCCGCGACAGACTGCGCCATTGTTTGCACACTGTTCGGGACGAAGCGCAGCGGTTTGGCGTACACCGGTTGGAAACCTTTGTCGTTGACAATGCTTCCACCGATGGCAGCGCCGCGCTGCTGGCTGCCGAATTTCCCTGGGTTAACCTGATTCAGAACAGTGAAAATGTCGGCTTCGCCCGCGCCAACAACCAGGGCATTGCTCACAGCCGTGGCCGCTACGTGCTGTTGCTGAACAGCGACACCGAACTGCACCCCGGCTGTCTTGCCGCCCTGGCGGACTTCATGCAGTCCTACCCTCGCGCCGCCGCCGCCGGCGCCCGCCTGCTCAATCAGGATGGCAGCCTGCAGCCCTCCTGCCAGCCCATGCTGACGCCCGGCCGTGAATTCTGGCGGCTGGTATTTCTCGATCATCTGTGGCCGCGCGCCACCTACCGTATGCGCCGTTGGGATTTACAGCAGGCCCGCCCTGTCGCCGTTATTAAGGGCGCTTGTTTGCTGCTGCGCCGCGAGGCGCTGCGCCAGGTTGGTCTGCTGGATGAGCGTTACTTTATGTACACCGAAGAAGTAGACATCTGCTACCGCCTGGCATTGGCCGGCTGGACCTTGTGGTATGTGCCCGCCGCCGTGGTCACCCATTATGGCGAAGCCAGCAGCCGCCAGGCGGCGCAAGCCATGTATGTACAGTTGTATCGCAGCAAAGTGCAGTTTTATCGCAAAACAGGGGGGGAGCGGCAGGCGCGTCATTTCAAGCGACTGCTGAAGCTGGCTTATGCGCCCCGCCGCACGCTGGTTGCCGCCGCCGCCTGGTTCTGGCCTTCCTGCCGCCCGCGCGCTGAAACCTATCGCCGGCTGCTGGCCGAACTGCCCCAAATGTAACGGGACTGGTATGATGCGTATCGTTTACGTTTTGCTCTCGCCCACCTTCGGGATGCACCAATATACGGCTGATCTGGCTAACCGCATGGCGGCTGCCGGCAGCAATGACGTTCATCTGGTGACCACGCAGCGCGTCCCCCGCGACAGATACGCGCCGCCCGTGCACATCCATACCCCTGTTGCCGCTGGGGACACCGGCTTATCCCTGCGCGCCTTGAATTGGCCCTACTTGCGCCGCGCCCTGAAAAGCATCACCAGCCTGAAACCCGGCGTGGTGCATTTTACCGGGCCTCATCTCTGGAATACACCGCTGGTATGGTCTCTGGTCAGGCAGGGTATCCCCGTCATTCACACGCTTCATGACCTGGACCCTCATCGGGGCGCCCGCTTCGGGCTGCTGCTACGCCTGTGGAACTGGAGTATCATCCACTCTGCTGATCAGATTTTGCTGCATGGAGACCAATACCGTCTCCGGCTGCTGCGCCGTGGCGTCCCTGCCCCCAAACTGAGTTTCACGCCGCTGCTGCACCTGTTCCTCGGCTATGAACAGATCATGAAGTTGGCCGAATTAGAGCGGGACGAAGAAACCGGCGCTCTGCCGGCGACCTATGAGCCCTTCATCCTCTTCTTTGGCCGCTTGGAGCGATACAAGGGCATAGATTATCTCCTGACGGCCTTTGCCCAACTCTCCCGGCAGGCGACTGCCGCTGGCGCGCCCCCTTTCAAACTGGTGCTGGCCGGGCCGGGGAAATTGCCCGCGTTCTGGCCGGGCAGTCTGCCCGCGGGCGTTGAACTCCGCAATCGCCTGATTGCCGACGATGAAGCCCTGGATTTATTCAGCCGGTGCAGCCTGGTTGTCCTCCCCTACACGGATGCCACCCAATCCGCCTTAATCCCCGCCGCCTACTTCTTTCGTAAGCCGGTGCTGGTCACCCGCGTGGGCGCGCTGGCGGAATATGTGCAGGAGGAGCGCACCGGCTTTGTGGTTGAGCCGGATCATCCTCCCTCCATGGCCCGCACGCTGGCTCATGCCCTGGCCGATCCCCCCAGACTACAGGCTATGGGCCTGGCCGGGCGCGTCTGGTACGACAAAACCCGCGCCCAGGAAACCCTGGCTCTGCTGAGTCTGTACGAGCGGTTTGCCAGCAAGCAGTCGCTGCCCGCCGCCGCTGTCAGTCGCCAACTGACAGTCCCATCGTAATCCCGCCCCCATTGACTATGAAAAACAGTTTCAGCGGGTAACCAACTATGTCTGAATCGTCGCCAGAACTCCCGGTTGAATTCTCCTCTTTGCCCCTGCCGGCGCGTATGCGCATACCGCTGCCTGGTTTGCGCATGTCCGAACGAAAACTGCTGCTGGTTGTGGGCGACGTGTTACTCCTCAACGTCGCTCTCATTCTCTCCCTCCTGCTGCGTACCGATTTGCTGCCCCATCTTGCCGCCTTGTTCACCGCCTACAAATGGTTCCTCACCCTCACTGCCGTTTGGGCCGTCATGGCTGCCATCTTCGACGTTTATAACCTGGCCCGCGCCGCCAGCGCCACCTACAGCGTCCGCGCCGTCTTAGGGGCGTCCGCTTTTGCCGGCATACTCTACCTCTTCATCCCCTGGTTAACGCCCCCTCTG
>CAZDSN010000226.1:0-6430 GCA_964507675.1 uncultured Ardenticatenaceae bacterium
AACATCTACAGAAAAAGACAAGATCTCGCACAAATCCCTAAAAAAAACACGGCCAACGCCAGAATAATGGTAACCACCCGCCAACGCAGCGCCAGGCGTGTGATACGGTCAAAGAAATTTGAGAACATCTGGTTTAGTTCCTCGAAGTAAACTTGAATGATTGGGAGGCAAAAGACGCCGGGCGTACCAGCCACACACGCCAAAATACCCCTGAGAATGGGTGTTCTGTCAATTATGTCGCTTGAAATACCGTTGGATACGCCCCCGTGGTTCGCTGTGTTGCAGCTACAACTGTATTACTGCGTCCTTGAGACAGTAAATTTCGTTTTTTCAAGAGCAGCATGTAATTGTAATTAATTGCACAAATGCAAAGGGTGTATATCACAAACAATTCTGAGCGTCAAGCTGGCACAAGTGTATCCCCGGCCGTTCTCAGGAGTATCTTATTGGTTGGCTGCCCCACCACGGATGAACAAGAACAGGCAGCTATGACACGGGCATCATCCACACAGGCAGCCTTTCAGACGTTTCATGATAGCCAAATTTACGGTACAGGTAGTGGGAGGACACATTATCGGTCTGGGTGTTGAGTGACAACTGCTGCAAATGACCGCGGCGGTAGCCGGCAATGGCCTGCGCCAGCAGGGCCGTGCCCACGCCGCAGCGTTGGGCGCTGGGGGCAACTGTCATGCGCGCCAGGTGCGCCCCATAGTAGCTGGCGGTGCTGCACTGATAGCCCACCACGACGCCGTCCAGTAGCGCCACGTCAAAGCTGTATGTCTGCGAATGGGCCAGCAGCAGGGCGCGAGCGCTGTACCGCCACAAAGGCGCAAAGGCGTCCGTTTCGATTTGCGCCAATGCTTCCATGTCGTCCGGGGTAACAGGCCGAATAGTAATGGCCGGATTCAGCGGAAAAGAAGGTATCGAACCACTCTCTCGTGTCATAGTGACGACGTGGGTAACGGTCTCGAAACCCAGCGCGTCCATTAGCGGATCGGACCAGCGGCGGGCAGACATCCAGGCAAGTTGGGTAACGTGGGCGGCGCGCAATGCCGGCACAACCACTTCCAACAGTCTTTCCAAGATAGGTTCCATAGCCTGGTTCCCCCGCACGGCAATCCCCCGCACCCAGGCTGCCGGCAAAGGGTCAGCCCCAGCCACCAGAAACGCCTGCAATTCCCCCTCTATTTCTAACCCCACAGCCGCGGGTTGGTCCAGCCAGTCTGCCAGCGAAAACCAGTCCACGTGGACGTGAGAATAATGGGCGCTGCGCAGAAACCAGGTCAGAGCCGCCCGGTCGTTCTTGTTCAATTGACGTGTTAACATTTTGTTAAAAATCGGGTTTGCTAATTCCATGTCGCTATTGTACACTACATAATGACATTTTTGGGTGAGTTGCAGGTCATAAAAACGCAGTAAACAACAAAGACGAGGAACAAAAACGGAAGGCAGACTGACCGATGAGTAAAAACGACCGGGATAAAACCCTTGATAACACCCTGGCCACCATTCGCAAGCGGTTCGGCGAAGGGGCCATTATGCGCCTGGGCGAAGCTCAACATCTGCAGGTTGATGCCATACCCACCGGTTCGCTGGCGCTGGATATTGCCCTGGGTGTTGGCGGCCTCCCTCGTGGTCGCGTCGTCGAGATTTATGGTCCAGAATCATCGGGCAAGACTACCTTATGCCAACACGTCATTGCCGAAGCCCAGAAGATGGGCGGTATTTGCGCTTTTATAGACATGGAACATGCGCTGGACCCACGCTACGCCGCCCAATGCGGCGTGGATGTCAACAATCTCTATGTGTCGCAGCCAGACACAGGCGAACAGGCGCTGGAGATTGCGGATGCCTTGATTCGTTCGGGGACAATGGATGTGGTGGTCATTGATTCAGTGGCGGCGTTAGTGCCCCGCGCCGAGATTGAAGGTGAAATGGGCGACGCGCACGTAGGGCTGCAAGCCCGCCTGATGTCGCAGGCGCTGCGCAAGCTGTCTGGCCTGATTAAGCAGACCAACACCGTTGTCATTTTTACCAATCAACTGCGCATGAAGATCGGCGTCATGTTTGGCAATCCCGAAACGACCAGCGGCGGCAATGCGCTGAAGTTCTATGCTTCGGTGCGGTTGGACATTCGACGCCTGGAAACGATTAAAGATAAAAATGAAATCATTGGCAGTCGCGCGCGGGTGAAAGTAAAGAAAAACAAGGTTGCTCCCCCCTTTACAGAATGTGAATTTGACATTATGTATAATGAGGGCATCTCCAAAACAGGTGATGTGGTAGATTTGGGCGTCCAGATGGGTCTGGTGGATAAGCGGGGCGCCTACTACCGGTATGGAGACACATTGTTAGGCCAGGGACGAGAAAATGCCAAGGCATTCCTGGCCCAGAACCCCGCATTTTTGCATGAGTTGGAGAATTTAATTCGCCAGACAGCCGGGCTGCGGTTATTGAACCATCCAGTGGAGATGTCATCATAAGGCATCGCCCGGACGATTTTAACCGCCCAGGCCCGGAACCGTTCGTCACCTGGCGCAATTTCAGACACCAGGATCAATATAGACCACGGCAACATTTTAGCCTGATAATGTGGAGGCAATTGCCTCCACAGGAAATCCGTTTGCTGCCTATCTGCACCCGGAGCAGACGGTTGAATTGTGAGTGAAACCAGCTAGCTTGAGGATTTCTAACCCGCTATTGAGGCGGTTTCTTACCGTTCAAACTGGACTCAACATCAGAACTCATTTGCCCACAGCGCGCTGATACCACCATGGCAAATGAGTTAACCGGGTTCGCTGTGAATGTCAGGCCATAGTTACAGGGATTAGCTGCCAGGATCATTCCCTTCCGGCCCTCCCTTTTGCTTTCTGGCAGTCCATGGAGATACAGCGAATCAACCATCGGTTTGACTAGCCTGGTCACAGGTAGCTGATGGCTACCTGAACAATTCTTTTCCCTATGGGCACAGCGCCGTGGTTCTGCCAACCATGGCGCTTTTTTTTCTGCTGCACACAGTTAACATGGGCATTATCAGCGATATTCAACCGCAAAAACGCAACCGCCAACGGGTCAACATTTATGTGGATGGCCGGTATGCCTTCAGTCTGACGGTAGCGGCAGCGGTTGGGCTAAAAGTCGGCCAGGCCGTTACAGATGCCCTTTTGGCCCAATTGCAGGACCAGGAAGAGAAGGAGAAAGCGCGGCTGGCAGCCGAGCAGTATCTCAGTTTCCGGCCTCGCAGCATAGCCGAAGTGCGCCAAAACCTGGCACAGAAAGGGTATCCTGAGTCCGTTATTGAGCAGGTTATCAGTAATTTACAGGAGCGGCATCTGCTGGACGATCTGGCTTTTGCTCGCTACTGGCTTGAACAACGAGAATCATTCAAGCCTCGCAGTACGCTGGCCTTGCGCCAGGAACTGTATGAAAAAGGGCTTGATCGCCGCCTGATAGAGGCTGTCCTGGCCAACCTGGATGAACTGACCAGTGCCCGCCGCGCAGCCGAGAAGCTGGCTCCACGCTGGTCCCATCTACCCTGGGAGGCGTTTCAACAAAAAATGGGCAGCTTCTTACAACGACGTGGCTTCACCTATGACACCGCCCGCCAGGTAGTTGCAGCGGTATGGTCAGACCTGGCCACGGATGAACCTGAATAAATTGATAAGGAGTAAGAATTCATGGATGTGCTTTTTATCTTGGGTCTCTTGGGAGGACTCGTGTTGGGAGGGGGGATTGCTGCCGGCATCTACTGGCGCTTCCTCAAACCCAACCACGATCAAGAGTACCAGAAGACCTTGCATGAGATTAACCAGCAACGCCTGGCAGCGCAAAACGACTCCCAGGAAATGGTGACCAAAGCGCAAGAAGAAGTCAGAGAAATGCGGGCTGAAGCGGAAAAGGTAGTTGAGCGCCGCTTTGAAGACCTGTCCCGCGCGGAAGAGCGCCTGGACCGGCGTCAGGCTTCTCAAGATCGGCAGGCCCAAAAGATAGAACTACGCGAACAGAGCCTGAATAAACGACAAAGCCGTTTGGACAAGCAGCAAAACGACATGGAGCAGCTTGCCTCAGAACGCCAGGCGGAGCTACAGAAAGTAGCCCAGATGACGGTAGAAGAAGCGCGCCAGGAGTTGCTGGCAGCAGCCGAAACCGAAGCCCGCCAGGATATGGCCCGCATCATGCGCGAAATCGAAGATGAAGCCCGCGAAACCGCCGACGAGAAAGCGCGCAAACTCATTGCCACGGCGATTCAGCGTATCAGCAGTGAGCACGTCGCCGAAATCACCGTCTCTGTCGTCCCAATCCCCAACGATGAAATGAAGGGGCGCATTATTGGGCGCAATGGTCGCAACATCAGAGCCTTTGAGCAGGCCGCTGGCGTAGACGTCATTGTGGACGACACGCCCGAAGCCGTTACAATTTCCAGCTTTGACCCGGTGCGCCGTGAAGTCGCTCGTCGCACCCTGGAAAAACTGATAGCGGATGGGCGTATTCATCCAGCCCGCATCGAAAAATTGCTGAAAGATGCCCGCGACGAAGTCAGTCGTGTCATTGTGGAAGCAGGCGAACAGGCAGCGTATGAAGCCAATGTCCATGGCCTGCATCGAGAAGTCATTAAGATGTTGGGGCGGCTCAAGTTCCGCACTTCCTATGGGCAAAACCAACTGTATCATTCAGTTGAAGCGTCCAAGATTGCCGCGGCCCTGGCGGCCGAGTTGGGCGCGGACATCGCCGTGGCCAAAATGGGCGCACTGCTGCACGACCTGGGCAAAGCCATGGACCACGAACAAGAAGGGACACATGCCCACCTTGGCGCAGATTACGCGGCTCGTTTCAAAGTACCCCCTATTGTGGTCAACGCCATTGCCTCCCACCATCATGAAGTTGAGCAGGAATCCATCGAAGCGATCATCGTGGAGGTGGCCGATGCCATATCTGGCTCCCGGCCTGGGGCGCGGCGCGAAAGCCTGGAAAACTACATCAAGCGTGTGCGTACCCTGGAAGATATCGCCGTCTCCTTCCCTGGCGTAGAAAGCGCCTACGCTCTACAGGCCGGTCGCGAAATCCGCATACTGGTCAAGCCGGGCGCTATTGACGACCTGGGCGCTATCCGTTTGTCCAAGGATGTGGCCAAGACTGTTGAAGAAAGTATGCAATACCCGGGTCAAGTCCAGGTGACCGTCATCCGCGAAACACGCGCCGTCACTTTCGCCAAATAACCTCGCCATACCATTCCCCTGCATAGCGGCCCGAACACAAGCGGTGGCCAAACCCGACAGGTCTGCGGGACCTGTCGGGTTTCAATCCTGACCAGGCAAATGCCTCCTTAACCGTTGACGTCAGGCGGACAGGCTGCCCGTACTCCCCCACAATACACCCCCAAACCGGGACGCTCCCACACCTGTGTATTGCCGGAGGCTGCCGCCTCTCTTATAATCACGCTTGCGCCGCTAACAGGTTGGCAACTACGGTCACAATCAGGCAGCTTATGAGTTTCAGCGTCGGTGACAAGGTGGGCCCCTACCAAATTGTGGCCCGGTTGGGGCAAGGAGGAATGGCCAGCGTTTATCGTGCCTATCACGAAGCGCTGGACCGCTACGTCGCCATAAAGGTCCTCCATCCGGCCTTCGTGGCCGATGCCTCGTTTTTACGCCGTTTTCAGCGGGAAGCCCGCGTCGTCGCCCAGTTAGATCACCCCCATATCGTCCCCGTTTACGACTATGCCGAACACAAAGGGTATCCCTATCTGGTGATGCGCCTGATTGAAGGGCAAACCTTGAAAGAGTTGCTCCAGGAGCGACGGCTGTCCAGAGCAGAAATCCTGCCTCTGGTGGCTGCCATAGCCTCCGCCCTGGATTACGCCCATGCCCGCGGCGTGCTGCATCGAGACATCAAACCCTCCAACATCATTCTTTCCGGCGCCGGCAAAGTAACTATCACTGATTTTGGTCTGGCGCGGCTGGCGGAAGCGGGCGAATCCACGCTGTCCCAGGATATGATGTTGGGCACACCCCAATACATTTCGCCAGAACAGGCCCGCGGCGACCGCGAGATTGACGAGCGGGCCGACGTATACGCTTTTGGCGTCATTTTGTTTGAACTGGTTTGCGGGCGCGTGCCATTTCAAGCGGACACTGCCTATGCCATTGTCCACGACCAAATCTTTACGCCGCCGCCGGCGGCTAACGAGATTAACACGCACGTGCCGCCAGCGCTGGCGGCAGTCTTAAGCAAAGCCCTGGCTAAAGACCCTGCCGCGCGCTACCCGTCGGCGGGCGCTCTGGCCGCTGCCTTTCGGCAGGCGCTGTTGGCCGCGCCCGCGGAAACAATCCCACCGGACCGTTCAGGCCCAGGCGCTCCCCCACCAGAAACAGCACCCACAGCCGTCTACCCGCTGCCGGCAGAAGCTGCCGCAAACCCGTCCAACCAGCCA
>CAZDSN010000227.1:0-6407 GCA_964507675.1 uncultured Ardenticatenaceae bacterium
CTGGCTGATTGGAGGATGCGGCCTGGCCATCATCATCTCCGTCATCGCCATCCGTATCCCGGAGGAAGAGAAGATGTTGATCGCGCAATTCGGCGATGAGTACCGCGAGTACATGAAACACACCGGAAGTCTACTGCCGAAACTGAGCTGAATAAGAAGTTCAACTTCTGCGCAGAAGTTGAACTTCTCAAGGGGGTTCATGACTCCAGCACGACTTCAGGCGAGCGTGCGGGTTGGCGTTCGCCACATTGGGTACATTCACCGGTGTGCCGGGCAACCTCCACCACCAGGCCGCCACAGAGGCGGCAGGGCTGCGGCAGGGGGCGTTTCCAACTGGTCCAATCACAGTCAGGGTAGTTGGCGCAACCATAGAAGACGCGCCCCTGGCGGGTACGTTTTTGCACCAGGTCACCGCCATCCCGAGGGCAGGCAACGCCGATTTTGCGCAGAATTTGCTCGGTGTGCCGGCATTTTGGGAAATCGCTGCAGCCAATAAACTTGCCAAACTTCCCTTCACGATACACCAACGGCTGACCACATTCCGGGCACATCCGTCCCACCAGCTCCAGTTCCTTCTTCAGATCCATCTTGGGAATGGCCTGATCCGCTTTGTCTAAGTCCTGCGTGAAACGGCCATAGAAATCCCGCAGCAGGGGAACCCAGGCGCGGCCTTCGGTAATCTCATCTAGCTCGTTCTCCATATTAGCTGTGAAGTCCACCGAAATAATGTCGGGGAAATACTCCACCAGCAGGTCATTGACCAGGTAGCCTGTCTCCGTGGGCTGCAGTCGTTTATTATCTCGCACCACATAACCCCGGTTCTGGATCGTGGAGATAATAGAGGCGTAGGTACTGGGGCGGCCAATCTCGTTTTCTTCTAGCTCTTTTACCAACGTCGCCTCCGAGAAACGAGGCGGTGGCTGGGTAAAACGCTGCTCAGGCAGCAGTTTGATCAAGTCAAGCTGCTCGTTGTCCACCAGATCGGGGGGCACGGCCACATCTTCATCCTCGCCGTTTTCCTCTTCTGCCTCTTCATACAGAGCCAGGAAACCAGCAAAGCGCAGCGTGGAACCTGTCGCCCGGAACAGGTAGGGGCGGCGGCTCAATTTCAGGGCCGCGTCGCCCGCATGAATATCCACAGACACGGTATCATAAATGGCTGGAGCCATCTGGCTGGCCATAAACCGTTCCCAGATAAGTTTGTACAGGCGGTGTTGGTCCCGCGACAGATAGGGTTTCAACTGCTGCGGCGTCCGCGGCACAGCCGTGGGGCGAATCGCTTCATGCGCTTCCTGGGCCGTCTTGGAGCGTGTCTTGTACTGCGGCGGATGTGCCGGCACATACTCCTTACCGAACACTTCCCCAATATAAGCGCGGGCGGCGGCGACTGCTTCCTGGGAGACAGATACGCTGTCTGTACGCATGTACGTGATCAGACCGGTTGAACCTTCTGCGCCAATGTCCACGCCCTCATACAGTTCCTGCGCCACGCGCATTGTCTTGCTCGTGCCCAAATTCAGGCGGCGCGATGCATCCTGCTGCAAGGTACTGGTTGTAAATGGGGCTGAAGGGCGGCGCGTGCGCTGCGCCAGCCGCACTTTGCCTACTGTCCACGCCGCCCGCTGCAACACATCCAGGTGAGGCTGTACTGCTGCTGCCGAAGAAAGCACAGGCTCCTCACCATGCAAACGATGTAGCCGGGCCACAAACGTCAGCCGTTCCCGGGCCTGGTGGTATTTTGCCTGGCTCAGTTCGGCCTTAATCAGCCAATATTCCTGTGGTTCAAAGGTATCAATAACGCGTTCCCGTTCCACGACCAGGCGCACCGCTACGGACTGCACGCGGCCAGCGCTTAAGCCAGGGCGCACTTTGCGCCACAGCAGCGGGCTGAGCTTATAACCGACCAGCCGGTCCAAAATGCGCCGCGTCTGCTGCGCATCTACGCGCTGCATATCAATCTGGCGCGGGTGCTGAAAGGCCTCCAGGATAGCTGGCTTGGTAATCTCATGAAACACAACTCGCTGCGTCCGTGCCGGATCCATTTTGGCAGATTCCAAAACGTGCCAGGCAATTGCTTCCCCTTCGCGGTCAGGGTCAGTGGCCAGGTATATCTCTTTGGCTCTGGCCGCAGCGACCTCCAGCTCCTTGACAACTGCCCGTTTTTCATTTGGCACGCGATACTCAGGCGCAAAGTCGTTTTCGATATCTACACTGAGACGGGACTTCAACAAATCGCGCACGTGCCCCACGCTGGATTTGACCGTGTAACCGGCCCCCAAATAGCGGCCAATGGTCTTGGCCTTAGCGGGCGATTCGACGACGACCAATTTGCCGCTACGCTTTTGGCCGCTGGCCGTGTCTTGCTTTTTGCTGCTGGCACTATCCTGCTTTTTGCTGCCGGCATTCCTTTGCTTCTTGCTGCCGGCATTGTCCTGCTTTTTACTGGCAGCTTTCGTTTTTCGCTGGCTTTTGCCTGGCTTCGCTTTAACCGCCTGTTTGGGTTTGGCAACCACTTCTGGCTTAGGCAAGTGCTCATGCGCCAGCGTGTGGCCGCGCCGATAGATGACGGTGTGACATACCGGACACTCTCCCCGCGTGGCGGGCGAACCATTGGCCGCCCACTCTGGCTGGGGATTCTGCATCAACCGTTTCTCTTTGCATTTAAGGCAGTAGCCTTCTAGCTGTTCTTGTTCACTCATCATAATCAAAGGATGGGGCAGGTGGGAGATGCGCCCATCTGCTGATATTTGCCCTCTGGCAGCCACTATTAACTGAAACCTTCCAGGTCGGTTCCCTCTAGATCATTAACCACTTTTTTGACCAGGGGAATCTGGTCTTTGTGCACTACCAGGATAGCGTCTTCCGTGTTGACCACAATCATACCTTCCAGGCCAATGGCCACCAACAGCTTGTGGCCCTCGTAGTTATATAAGAGCGAATCGGTGGAATCATACACCTGTACCAACCCTTTAATAACGTTGGCTTCCCGGCTAGGATTAATCGCCTCTTTCAGAGCATATAACGTGCCCGGGTCGCTCCAACCCATCTGACCATGCAGCACCAGGGCCGACTCTGCCGGCAAATGCGTTAAAATCGCATCATCAAAACTCATTTCCGGCAGCGTCGGGTACACGCGCTGCAACGTCTCTGCATATTCAGGCTGCCCAATGGCCGCCCCAATTTCTTGCAGACCAGCCCACATGACCGGCTGGTAACGGCGGTAAGCATCGCTAATAAAACCTACCGTTGTCACAAAATAACCTGTGTTCCACACGTGTGTCCCTTCAACCAACATGCGGCGACATACGTCCAAGGGTGGGCGATAAGTCAAAGAATCAAAACCATAGTAAGGCCAACCATCAATTTGACCACGCCTGGGTCCCAGACCAATCCATCCCAGATTGGCATTGGCAAAACGGGGAGTTTCCCCAATAAATAGAATGTCCGCCCGTTTCTCTTGTACCAGTTGTTCTGCCGTTATCAAGGCTTGGCGGAACGTGTCCTCATCGGACATGGTGTTGTCTCCCCACAAAATTGCCATAATTTCGTCAGGTTGGGTCAGGTGTGCCAGATGGGTAATCGCCAGCCCTACCGCCGCCGCCAGATCACGCCGCAGCGGTTCGCCAATGAGGTGCGTAGCTGCTATTTGCGGTAACTGCTGCGCAATCAACCCGACGTAGCGCTCATGCGTGGAGATGAAAATATTTTCCAGACCGCATAGCCCCTGTACTCGTTCCACAGCCAACTGCAGCGTGGACCGGTCGCCAATAATGGGTTGAAACTGTTTAGGTGAACGCTGGCGGCTGATGGGCCACAAGCGGCGGCCACTGCCGCCAGCAAAAATAAGGACTTTCATATTTCTCTATCCCACATGGTATTCCGGGTCAGGTTCGCGACACGAGATGTAATTCATTCCCCCCACTTGCTGGGCCATGCCTTTCAACTCCATGAGCGTCAAGGTACTGCTCACCAGGGCGCTTGGCAGGCCAGTCTGGCGCGCCAGCTCGTCAATATGGACGGGTTGTGGAGATAGGATGGCCAGCAGCGCCGCTTCTTCAGCGGTATCTGGCAAAGCCATCTGCACAGCCACTCGTTCGGAAACCATGTTAATGTTCAGGTCTTCCAGGATATCTTCCACACAGGTGACCAGTTTGGCCCCTTTTTGAATCAAGCGGTTCGGTCCCTGGCTGGCCGGGCTATTAATGTTCCCAGGCACTGCAAAGACTTCGCGGTTTTGCTCCACGGCAAAATCAGCCGTGATCAGCGCCCCGCTGCGTTCGCCCGCTTCCACCACCAGCGTGCCCAACGACAGGCCACTGATGACCCGGTTGCGCGGCGGGAAATTCCGGGCTTCAGGCTGCACACCCAGGGCATATTCGGTAATGACTGCGCCCTGCCCGTTTTGGCCAATGCGAGCAGCCAGAGCGCGGTTCTCCGGCGGATAGATGCTGTCCAACCCGGAACCCAGGACGGCAATGGTGCGCCCTCCCATTTCCAGGGCGGTTTGGTGCGCAATGGAATCAATGCCCCGGGCCAGGCCGCTAATGATGGTAACGCCATTGCTGACCAATCCTGACACCAGCGTGCGTGTCACCTGACGCCCATAGGTTGTCAGGCGGCGCGTCCCGACTACGGCCACCGCCCACTGGTCAACCTCATTGAGTTGGCCGTACATGTAAAAGAGGGGAGGCGCGTCGGGAATTTCGCGCAGATAACGAGGATAGGCAGGATCGGTCCAGGTAAGCAAGGAAATGCCGGCAGTGCGCACCCGCGCTATCTCCTGGTCCAGATCTAAACTGGCGCGGCTCTCCAGGAAGCTGCTAATCGCCCGCTGGTCCAGACCCAGGCGCTCTAAGTCACTCTGGCTGGCCTGCCAGGCCAGTTCCAGGTCCTGGAAGTAATTCAGCAGCGCCTGTATTTTGGCCGGCCCTATCCCTTTGACGAGGTTAAAACCCAGCCAATACTTTTGATCAGACATAGGGGTGAGAATACCACCTGTTTTCGTCAGGTGTCAAGTAATGCCGGCAGCCAGCCTGGCAAACCTCACGCTTCATCACTGGCCGGCAGCAGGCCAGGCAGCAAGGCAACCGTTATAATGCCCGCTTCGAAGTCAATGGCCTGGATCACTTGCGCCACGTCCGGCAGCAAGATTTCACCATAGGGACCCTGCACCACAAACACGTTGTTGGCTCTGGTTTCCAGCACTTCCACCAACGTGCCCAGAAATTCTCCATCAGTGCTGTGGGCGGCCAGGCCTTCCAATTGGTACAGAAAATATTCGCCCTCTGCCAGGGGAATCGCTTCTGTCAAGGGTACACGCAGCCAGAGGGAACGCAGGGTTTCGGCTGCGTTGCGATCATCATAGCCGGCGAGTTTGAGCAGCACAGAATTTTGGTGAAATCGCACGCCTTCCACAGTGGCACGTTGCGGGGATTCCGCATCAGGGTCCTGGCTTAAGTATACTTCCTTAAGCCAGGTATACCGCTCTGGCACATCGGTATGTACTATCACGCGCACCTCGCCGCGGACGCCATGCGGGCGCGAAATCTGACCGATCAGCAAAAAACGAGGCTCAGTGTCTGGTGTCACCGAGCCTCGCCAGGCATCCGACTCAGGTTCGGGCGAACGCTGTTCTGTCAAGATACAACCTTCCTTCAACGTTAAGATAAAACGGCAGAATTACTCTTCGACTACTTCCAGGTTAACCCGCTTGCCCTGCCTGGCTGCCGCCACCTGCACAATAGCGCGAATGGCGTTAATGACACGCCCTTGTTTGCCAATGATGCGTCCCATGTCGCTGCTGGCTACGCTCAGTTCGACCACAATCGCGGATGAGCCTTTGATCTCGCTGACAGTCACCTGGTCCGGGTTATCAACAAGGGATTTAACGATGTATTCCACAAGGTCCTTGAACATTCCAACTCTCCACGTTATTAAGCCCACCCGCAAAATAACAGAAACTGCCGGACGATGCCGGCATTTTTCTGCCTATCAGGGGCCCTTCACACAATTCGAGATGCCGCTGCAAACGGCTGCCCGGTGAAGATCAGTCCGCTCTGTCAAACAAGGCAGACCCGGAACAGGCTCCTGCCTGTGGCTGAATCAGACGTTATTCTTCTTCGTCTAATGCCGGCATCTCTGCCACGGCCACAGGCGCAGCCGCGGGCATGGCCGGGGCCGACATCAATTCGCTGACGCGCAGCCCGAATCTCCGCCTCGTCGCCGTCGCCGATGTCGATCTCGCCCGCACTGCGGAGATTCGCCGTCGTTTCCCGCAGTTGCCGCTGGTGGAGGATGAGGGCCTGGACGTCCCGGCATTCCTGGCCCTGGTCGCCGCCGCGAAGTCGCGTATTGTCTGACCATTTGCGAAATGATATTATAAGGCTGGAGGGAGCCTGCGATCGCCC
>CAZDSN010000228.1:0-6404 GCA_964507675.1 uncultured Ardenticatenaceae bacterium
TGCCGGGTGTTGGGAATGCCGGCAGAAGGCGTCATCGCCGACCAACGCAACTACAGCAACCGCAGCCTGCGCTGGTCCACCACCCGCGAAATCCCGGCCACCCTGGTAGCCCTATGGGATGTCATCTGGCAGCGCCCCGCCGCCGTTTTGGGCGCCCCCATTCCTATTGAGTGAACCAACCATTCTCCATTTGAACGAGTTTGCTCCTTTGGAGGGAAGAAGGAAGAGGGAAGAAGGAAGAAGGGTGAGGAATGAAGATACTTGGCGTTGAGGATGATCTTTCGCTTTCTGATGTGGTGGCTTTTACGCTGCGGCGGGCGGGGTATGAGGTGATTACGGCTTTTGATGGTCTGGCCGCGCTGCAACTGTGGAAAGCGCACGCGCCAGACCTGATTGTGTTGGATTTGAACCTGCCTAAACTGGACGGGTTGGCGGTGTGCCGGCAAATCCGCAGCCAGGAACAAACGCCCATCATTATCCTGAGCGTACGCAGCGGCGATGAGGCGGTGGTGAAAGGGTTGGAGTGGGGCGCGGATGATTATATTATCAAACCGTTCAGCCCCAACCAGTTGGTGGCCCGCATCCGCGCCGTGGCGCGTCGTGCCGGCATGACCGATGCGCCCGCTGTGTTAGAACTGGCCGGACTGGTGTTTGACCGTTCGCGCAACGAAGTACAGCGGCGGGGAAAAGAACCAGGCCGGGACGAAGAACCGCTGCGGCTGACCCCGCTGGAAGCCAGGCTATTGGAGACACTCATGCTCCATGCCGGGCAGGTGCTGGCCAGCGACACCTTAATTACGGCCATTTGGGGGGTGGAAGGGGGGGATCGGGTGATGCTCAAACAGCTTGTGTATCGCCTGCGAGCCAAGATTGATCCCAATGAAACCGGAGCCTCTTTAATTGAGACGATCCCCGGGGTGGGTTACTCTCTCGTTGAGCCAGCCTGAATAAGGGCGCAGCCAGCCCAAGGCTGGCGCGGCTGTGTTTTTGTTACCTCCTTGTTACCGCTTCGCTAACCTTTTTGTTACCCCCCTTTGTTATTGTTCTATCTGACAGGTGATAGAACAATGACATCTTATCTTCGACTCGATTTAAGCACCATCACGATTGATCCTCGACTGGCGCGGCGCATACCCTATGCACTGTCCCGTTACTATCTGGCGCTGCCTCTGGGACAGGAAAATGGCCGTGTCAGTGTGGCTATGGCTTACCCGGATAATCTAAAAGCGCGGCGCATTTTAAGCCGCCTGCTGCACGCCGAAGTTGTGCCTGTTTTTACCCCGCCAGAATCGCTCCAGGCAGAAATAGATCGTCTGCGCCTGCCTGAGCCGCCGCAAGCGCACAATATCCTGGCCTGGTATGGGCAGCCGGAATGGGAGGCGCCGGTGACGACAACCGCCACAGCCCTGGGAAATGCACTTCATGCAGACGTGACTATCCTGGCCAGACCGGGGCTAAGCCTGGATGAGGCCCTGAAAATGGCGACGAATGAGGGCTGCCAGTTGGTTGTGTGCCCATTGCCGGCAAACCCGGCATTAGCCGCAGTCCTCAGCCAGGCGACTATCCCCCTCTTTTTTGTGGGCGGCGACGCAGCGGTCGGGCAGCAACCGCCGATAATCCGCGCTATTCTGGTTGTGCTGCGTGGTTTTGCTTCCGACGAATGGGCTTTGGATTGGCTGGCGCCGCTGGCCGGGCAACACCAGGCAGCCGTGACGCTTATGCCCCTGACCAACGGTCCAGACCTGGATCTCGCCCAGTATCATAGCCAGGAATCGCCAGCCGGGCAGCACCTGACCCGCTGCCGGCAACGCCTGCGCACAGCAGAGGTATCAGTCAATCTAAAATTCCGCCAGGGAAACGCCGTGCAGCAGGTAGTAGAGGAAGTCACTGGCGACGCCTATGACTTGCTGGTGTTGGCCGCCGAAGCCGAGGGGGATTTCGCTAACCAGGTGATTACGGCCATTACCCAACGCCACGCTCACCATGACCGTCCCATTTTCATTCTAAAACCATCCAACCCCTTGCCACACGAATAAGCAGGAAGGCGCATTCTCGCGCCCGTCAGCATCTTCAGATGTCAGGGAGGATGCCAACGCCTCTCCGGCAGTACAAAGATTACAAATGAAGTAAACAGGGAAGGGTCACATGCTCATTCATTTGAACCAGATTCGCTTTATCGTTTTGGCGCTGTTGATGTTAGCGTTGGTCGCTTGCGGCTCACAAGGAACCGCTTCCGACAGCAACGCCAGCAACAGCGAGCCGCAGCCAGAAGTTGCAGAGAGTGAAGAAGTCACTATTAGCGTCTCTGGCGCGTTTGCCCTGTTTCCCATGGTAACCGTGTGGACTGAGGAATACAGCAAACTGTATCCCAACGTTACCTTCGATGTCCAGGCAGGCGGCGCGGGGAAAGGCATGACTGACATGCTCTCTGGCGCAGCCGACATTGCCATGCTCTCGCGCGGCGCCCGTCAGGAAGAGCTGGATCAGGGATCGTTTCTGGTGCCGGTAACCATTGACGCCGTGGTGGGCACAGTCAATGCGGAGAATCCCTATCTGGCAGAATTGCAGGCCCAGGGATTGACGCCAGAAGAAGCCAACGGCATCTGGATTAGCGGCGACATCACCACCTGGGGACAACTGTTGGGTACAGATGCGCCGGAATCCATCCATGTGTACACCCGTTCTGACGCCAGCGGCGCCGGCGAAATGTGGGCCTTGTTCGCTCAGGGTGTGGCGCAGGAAGACCTGATGGGAACAGCCGTCAACGCCGATCCCGGACTGGCTGAGGCGGTACGGCAGGACCCGCTGGGCGTCGGCTACAATAACATTGGCTTCTCTTACGATCAGGCCACCGGCCAACCTATCGCCGGCCTGCAAATCATTCCTTTTGATCTGAACGGCAACGGACAGATTGACCCAGACGAAGATTTTTATGACACCCGAAAGGCACTGACCGCGGCCATTGCCGCCGAGGTGTATCCATATCCGCCAGCTCGCGCCCTCTACCTGGTGACAAAAGGAGAACCCGGCCCGGCCATCGCCGGCTTTTACCGTTGGGTCTTAACTGAGGGCCAGGCTTTTATCGCCGATGCGGGCTACGTCCCCCTGCCGGAGGAACGTATCCAGGAAGCATTGAGGTTGGTCGGTGAATAGAGAGTCCGCCTGGCAACGGTCGCAGCGGCTGCGGTCGCAGCCGCTACAGGAAGCGCCGGGAAGCCTGGATTCGAAAAACTCGAATCCGGGCTTTGACCATACAAAGGAGTTGGCTTAATGGACGCGACACGAGAGACTAACCTGTTCCAACCCGCTGTAAGGAAAATGAGGGTCGCCAATCGCTTGAATCGCTGGCGCGGGTTGAAGGACAGTAGCGCCAGGACAACGTTTGGCGCAGCCGCCGTGATCGTCTGCCTGCTGGTCGTCGTCATCACCATCACCCTGGTTGTCCGTTCCTGGCCCATCCTGAGCGCCTATCCGCTGGCTGAACTGCTGGCGGGACAGTCGTGGTATCCCATGCGCGGCCTGTTTGGTTTTGCCCCTTTTATTGCCGGCAGCGTGGCGGTGACACTGGTAGCCATGATTTTGGCGGCGGTTCCGGCCGTATTCAGCGGCATTTACCTGGCCGAGTATACCTCGTCCCGCGCCCGCTCAACGTTGAAACCGCTCATTGATTTGTTAGTGGGCATTCCCTCCGTCGTCTATGGTCTGTGGGGCATCCTCTTCATCATCCCGCTGGTCCGTGATTACATTGGGCCGTGGTCGGATCAAACCCTGGGGCAGGTGTTGCCCTTTTTTGCGCGCACCAATCCCAGCGGCTACGGGCTGCTGGCTGCCGGTTTTGTGCTGGCGGTCATGGTCTTCCCCTTGATTGTAGCCGTAACCGAAGAAGTGCTGCGCAGCGTACCCCAGGAAATGCGCGAAACGCTGCTGGCGTTGGGAGCTACGCGCTGGGAAGCAACCCGGTGCATTGTCCGGCGCGCTGGCTTACCTGGCATCCTGGCGGCGATTGTCCTGGGATTTTCGCGCGCCTTTGGCGAAACGCTGGCGATCATGATGCTCATTGGAAACACGCCCCAGATTCCCACCTCTCTGTTTGACGCCGCCTACTCTCTGCCCGCGCTCATTGCTAACAACTACGGTGAAATTATGTCCGTCCCCCTCTATGAGTCTGCCTTAATGGGGGCGGCGTTGGTGCTGCTGGTGGTGGTGCTGGCTTTTAACGTGCTGGCCCGCCTGGTCATTGTCCGTCTGACAAGAAGGAGCTAACCGTGATGAAACGTAGAAAAATCAGAAAAATACAAGACCAGTTTTTTACCTGGCTGATGCGCCTCTTTCTGGCAACGGCCGCCGTTTCACTCGGTTTGATTCTGTTTGTGATTGCCTGGCGCGGCATGGGCGCGCTCAGTTGGGAAATGGTGTCGCAGTCGCCTCAGGGCGGCTTTTACCTGGGCAAGGGTGGCGGCATTCTAAATGCTATTGTTGGCTCTCTTTATCTGGCGTTGGGGGCCACTTTGCTGGCGGCCATTATCGCCGTGCCGGTGGTGCTGTACATTCACGTTTACGCCCCTCATGGACGGCTGGCTAACAACCTGCGCCTGGCCCTGGACATCATGTGGGGCATTCCCAGCATTGTCTACGGTGCCTTCGGGTTTTCCGTAATGATTTTACTGGGGATGCGGGCTTCCCTGCTGGCGGGGATTGTCACCCTGGCGCTGGTTGTCTTGCCCATTCTGGCGCGCACCTTTGATGAGATCGTCAGCATGGCGCCGCGCCATTTACGAGAAACGACGCTGGCTTTGGGGACCACGCGCTTAGAACTTTTGGGCGTGCTGCTGCGGCAAACGATACCCGGTTTGTTAACGGCCATCCTGCTGGCCTTTGGGCGTGGTATTGGCGACGCCGCTTCGGTGCTATTTACCGCCGGTTACACAGATAGTATGCCTGAGTCGCTGCTGCGCCCGGTGGCTTCCCTGCCCCTGGCGGTGTTCTTCCAACTGGGCACGCCCTTCCCGGAAGTGCAGGCCCGCGCTTATGCTTCCGCTCTGGTGCTGACGGTCATGGTATTGGTGATCAGCCTGTTAGCCCACTTTTCCATCACTCGCCTGGGGCGGAACGTTATTCGTTAACGCGCTGTGGTCAATTCAGCGAATTGACCCACGGCAGGAAGAGTTAAACCGTGTACGCACTATCTATTCGCCAATTAAACGTCTGGTATGACAAACAGCATGTCTTAAAAGACATTACTGTAGATATTCCGCGGCGGCAGATTACGGCTATTATTGGGCCATCTGGCTGCGGCAAGTCCACTTTACTGAAAAGCCTCAATCGTTTGCTGGATTTGAACGAGCGGGTGCGCGTCAGCGGGCAAGTGTTGTTTGAGGGTCAAAATATTTATGATCCAGGAACAGACGTGACGGATGTGCGCACGCGCATTGGCTTGCTGACGCAAAAGCCGTTTCCGCTGCCCATGTCTATTTTTGACAACGTGGCTTATGGGCCGCGCGTTCACGGTCTGGGCAATGGCAATATGGAGCAAGTGGTCTGCTCGCAACTGCAGGCAGTGGGTTTGTGGGAAGAGGTGAAAGAGCGGTTGAAAGCGCCGGCGACGGGGCTTTCCGGCGGGCAGCAGCAGCGCCTGTGTCTGGCGCGCACGCTGGCGGTGGCCCCGGAGGTGCTGTTGTGCGACGAGTCTACGGCTTCGCTTGATCCCATTTCGGCGCGGGGGATTGAGGAGCTGCTGCGGGGGCTGCGGGAGAAGTACACGCTGGTGCTGGTGACGCACGATATTGAGCAGGCGCGGCGGCTGGCGGATCACGTGATCTTTATGTGGTTGGGGGAACTGGTGGAGCATGGCGCGGCGGGGCCGTTTTTTGCCCAGCCGGAACAGAAGTTGACGCAGGCGTACCTGGCGCGGGAAATCGGTTAACGGCTTATTGAACCGCCCGGACGCAAAACACCCCAAGAAGGATGACAGCCATTCTCGATTTGGCAGGAATTCTCAGTTTGGTCGCTTGATCAGGGAATGAATCTCCTTGCCAGGGGTGGGGCTATAGAGGGCGAGGATTGGCTGGCAGCGGCGGCAGATTTTGGCGTATAATGGGCGCAGTTGCATGCGGTTAGACTGGAGCAGTCTTGGAGACTGCTCCAGTCTGGCGTCCAGTCTGGCGTTCGTTGGAGCGGCCAATGCCTGTTAGTGACAAAGACAAGCTCAATATCGCTCTGACGGGGACGGCTATAGCCGTTGGTCTGTTCACGGGCAATCCCGTGCTGGCGGGCTTGATGGGCGGCGTCAGTCAAAACTGGCTGGCTGACCTGAGCTGGCGGGGCTGGGAAGCAGCCCGCGACCGCTGGTTGACGCCCGACGGTCATTTCCGCCAGGAACCGCTGCCCCGTGCTTCTTGCCGCGC
>CAZDSN010000229.1:0-6366 GCA_964507675.1 uncultured Ardenticatenaceae bacterium
TGCAACGTCTCTAACGTCATAGGGAGGGTTGGCAACCCGCCTATCCTTCAAAAATAGTCTCACGCGGAGACGCGGAGGACGCTGAGAAAAGATTCGTGAAGATTCGTGGCTAAAATTTTCATTTGAAAGTCACGTAAAAACCAATCTGCTTCATCTGCGAAATCTGTGATGATATTTTCAGCCAGGAAGAGCGCCCGTCCTGCTAATCAGCGGCGGGGATAAACGCCGCGCACCAGATTCCAACGAATCTTAATCGTTTCGCCAATGGTGTCCAGGTAATCCCAGCGCTGCACGTGTGTACCCGCCTCGTCTACCCAGTCGGCGGGGATGACGCCCGTTTTACAGCCAAAGCGACGCGCCAGAGCCAGGGCTTCGATGTCAAACCCCCAGCGATCAATGCGGGCCACGGGAAAAATGCGTTCGGCGGCAGCAGCGGTGAAAGCCTTAAAGCCGCATTGGGTATCCCAAATGCCGGGGACGGCGATGAGTTGGATGAAGAGATTGCCGGCATCCCCCAGCAGCCGCTTAAACAAAGGTTGGGGCACTGCCTGGCGCGCGCCAGGCACGTCTTTGGCGTCCCGCGAGCAGATGACCACATCATACCCCTGGGCAAAGAGGGGCTGCATCTGGTCAAAGTGAACCATGTCGGTAGAGTTGTCGGCGTCGGTGAACAGGCGGATCTGGCCGCGCGCGGCTAACATGCCTTCGCGCACGGTGTAGCCTTTGCCCTTGTTCTGCCGCCGATCTAGCCAGCGGATATTTTCTTTGCCGGCAGCAAAGGATTGCACCACCTCTAAGGTATTGTCTGTGCCCCCGTCCAGGGCCACTATGAGTTCCCAGGTAAAAGGTTGCTGCACCAGGTAGTCATAGACGGCGCTAAGGGTTTTGGGGATACGTGTCTCTTCGTTGTAGGCGGGAATGATAACGGAAAGATAGGGATTCATGAAGGAGGTGATTGGTTGCCAGTACTCGACCAGAGTTGTTTTGTATTGGGAAAAGTTCAACTTCGTAGAGAAGTTGAACTTCTGCGGGTATGCATCAGTTCAACAGGCAATGTTACTTGGCCCGTTAGTTATCGTCAATAGGCGTCAGGCGGGACGTCAGAGAGTCATCGGTGATACGTCGCCTGGCCTGGATGGCGCGCCGCTTGCGCCACATTTTGGGCAGACCGAAAATACCGACCGCCTGCCCGCGCAGGCGCGCCCGCGCCGCCGCGCCACGCCAATGGCGCAGCGCCTCTTGGGTGATACGTAGCTGTCCGCGCAGCACGTGCCGCCAGTTGCGCCGCAGCAGGCTGCCGGGATAGTTTTTCCAGATCAGGTAAAGGAAATTACGCCCATCATAGTAGCTGCCGGTGACGCTGCCGCCGGTGGCCTTGAGTTTGTGGTAGACAACTGCGGTAGGCACGTATAATACCCGCCAGCCCGCTAACTGCGCCCGCCAGCCCAGGTCTACATCTTCACAGGAAAAGAAAAAATCGTCGTCCAGCAGGCCGATTTCGTCCAACAAGGCGCGGCGGTAGGCGGCGGCGCCGGCGCAGGCGCTAAACACTTCTTCTTCATGGTCATACTGCCCGATGTCTCGCTGCCAGACGCCGCGGTTGCCAGGGATGCCGTCCACACGGTAGAAGTCGCCCGCGGTGTGGAAATGGTCGCGACGGTCAAAGAGGAGCATTTTGCTGGCGATGCTACCCACGTCGGGGCAGCGGTGGAAGGCGTCGAGGATGGCGGCCAGCCAGCCTGGGTCGGTTTCGGTGTCGTTGTTGAGGAGGAAAATATAGGGGCTGTGGGCGGCGCGAATGCCGGCATTACACGCCCCCGTGAACCCGCGATTCTGTCCCAACGCCAACAGCCGTACTTCAGGAAACTGTTCCTGCACGTAGGTCTGCGAGCCATCGGTGGAGCCGTTGTCCACCAGGATTACCTCAAAATCGGTGAAGGTCTGGCGGCGCAGGCTCTGCAGACAATCATCCAGGTGGTGTTTGCCATTCCAGTGGGGGATGATGATGGAGGCGGTAGGCATAAGGGGCGTTAATGGGGCATCGAAGCGTCTGCCTCGTGAGTGAGATAATCGGCCAGCGCCTGCTGCCAGGGGCGGAGCGTGATGCCAATGGCGGCGGCGGCGTTATTATGCAGCCCGCCAAAGCGCGGCGGCGTGGAGGCCCGCTGGAATCCGCCGCTTAAAATCGGCAGATTGCGCACCTCAGGCAGCCCTGCCTGGCGCAAAATCTCGGCAGCGAAAGCCCAACGGGAGCAGACGCCTTCGTTCACGAGATGATAGACGCCGTATTGTTCGCTGCTGATCAGACGGGCAATGGCGGCGGCCAGGTCAGTGACGTAGGTAGGGTTGCCGATCTCATCGGTGACGACCTGCACCTGCCCGGTGCGGCGGGCGCGGTCCAGGATAGCATGGATGAAGTTGCGTCCGCCAGCCGCGAACACCCAGGCTGTGCGCACAATGGTGCAGCGGGATAACAGGCTGCGGGCGTAGAATTCGCCGGCGGCTTTAGAGCGCCCATAGGCGTTGATGGGGTCTGGCAGGTTCCATTCATCGTATCCAGAGGGGTTTGTGCCGCTGAACACTTCATTGGTGCTGATGTACACCAGGGCGGCGCCGGCTTTGTGGCAGGCCAGAGCCACATTTTGTGTGCCCAGCCCATTTACCTGATAGGCCAAAGCCGGGTGGCGGGCGCAGTCATCTACGTTGGTATGGGCAGCGCTGTGAATGACCAGATCAGGGCGGGCATGGCGCACAGCCGCCTGCACCAATTGGCGATGGCTGACGTCCACTTCGGGGCGGTTGGTCAGGATAAGTTCGTGCCCAATCAGGGCTTCTTGCAAAGCGCGCCCCACCTGGCCGCGCGCGCCGGTAATCATGATGCGCATAATGCCTCCTCTCTTCGCAGGGGATTATAGCCGAAAAAGGGAAAGGGGATTAGCGGGCAGGATGCCCGCGCTACAAAAGATCATGGTATAGTTACGATATGCGCATTGATGTGTTGACGTTGTTTCCAGAGATGTTTCCGGGGTATGTGAATGCCAGTATTTTGCAGCGGGCGCAAGATGCCGGCATTCTCCAACTCCATTTACACAATATCCGCGACTACGCTGCCGGCAGGCATCGCGTCACCGATGAGCCGCCCTACGGCGGCGGCGGGGGGATGGTGTTGAAGCCGGAACCCGTTTTTGCGGCGGTGGAAGCGGTATTGGCGCAGGAAGCAGCGGAGGAGCCTCTGCCTATTATTCTTCTCACGCCGCAAGGGCGGGTGTTGACGCAGAAGGTGGCACAGGAACTGGCGCAGCAGCCGCGCCTGCTGCTGTTATGCGGGCGATATGAAGGGGTGGATGAGCGGGTGCGCCAGCACCTGGCCAATAACGAAATATCCCTGGGGGATTTTGTGTTGACGGGGGGCGAACTGGCAGCCATGGTGCTGATTGACGCTGTCGTCCGGCTGCTGCCCGGTGCGCTGGGCGCGGCGGATGCGCCGGAACAGGACAGCCACGCCACGGGTTTGCTGGAAGGGCCGCATTACACGCGCCCGCAGAGCTTTCGCGGCTGGCAGGTGCCGGCAGTGCTGCGTTCGGGGCACGCGGCGCAGATTACTCGCTGGCGGCGAGAGGAGGCGCTGCGGCGCACGTGGCAGCGCCGCCCTGATCTCCTGCTGACAGCTTCGCTCAGCGAAGAAGACAAACAGTTTTTAGCGACTTTGGCCCTGGAATAGGGCAAATTTTCGTGTCTGCGGGGGAGCAGACCCTGCTATTTTTTCGGGATTCAATTATCCGATACTCAAGAGTTTGTGGGATTCAATTGTCCTATAGGTGGGTGTCAGTCCTACCTGCGGCGGGACTGACACCCATTTCTATGGGCAATTTTTGGCGCGTACGCGCCAAAAATTGCCCATAGGTGAGGTTAGCCGCGGCGGGCACAAAGCGTTGTGCTGACAGCGGCGGTAGATGTCGTGGGGATGCTTCACGGCGTTCAGCATGACAAGGGGCGGGAATAAGACCCGAGGTTGAGGCTGTGCCGGCAGCGGTGGTGGGCACCGTGGGGATGCTTCACGGCGTTCAGCATAACAAGGAGCGGGAATGAGGCCTGCGGTTGAGGCTGTGCCGGCAGCGGTGGTGGGCGGCGTGGGGGTGCTTCACGGCGTTCAGCATGGCAAGGGGCGGGGATGATACCCGGTTGGGGGTGGTGGGTGGGAAAACTGTATGGGAGCAAACCTTAAAAATTCGGGATTGAGTCTTTTGTTCATGGCGCGTTTGGTGTATACTGTGCCATATAGTGGGTAAAAGTGGTGTAAAGTGGGGCAAAAAGGTCTATAAGGGCCGAAAAAACCCACCCAAATGGGGCATTTAGAACAAATGTTCTTAGGCGAGTTTGTCCATACCATTGACGATAAAGGGCGATTGACGATTCCGGCCAAGTTTCGCGGCGAACTGGCGGCGGGGCTGGTGCTCACGCGCGGCTTTGATCGCAACTTGATGCTGTTTCCCCTGGATGGATGGCAGAATCTGGCAGATGAAATTGCACAGCGACCGCTGAGTGATGAAGATATGCGGGCATTCCGGCGGCGGGTATTTTCGGGGGCAATGGATCTGACGCCTGATCGCCAGGGGCGGATTGTGTTGCCAGCCTATTTGCGCGAATTCGCCCAGATTGATACGGAAGTCGTGGTCACGGGTATGTACAACTACCTGGAAATCTGGAACGCCGCCGCCTGGCAATCTGTCCGCGCCGCTGTGGAAAACAGCGACGACGCCACCCGCTGGGATGATCTAGGAATTTAGTTGGATTCAGGTCACGTTTCTGTTCTGTTGGCGGAGGTTTTGGCCCTGCTGCAGCCCCAACCAGGGGGACGGTTCATTGATGGCACGGTTGGGGCCGGCGGTCATGCGGCAGGTTTGCTGGCAGCGACTGCCCCAGATGGACAGATATTAGCGTTTGATCGTGACCCGGCCGCCATTGCTTTTGCCCGCAAACGCCTGCAAGCGGACGCCAGTCGTATCACTTTTGTCAACGCCAGTTATGCGGAAATGGCCCGCCTGGCACCAACCCTCGGATTCGACCAGGTAGACGGTATCTTGCTCGACCTGGGATTGTCCTCCCGCCAGCTAGATGATGGGCAGCGGGGATTTTCGTTTTTACAGGATGGGCCGCTGGATATGCGTTTTGACCCCAGCCAGGGCGTCACAGCGGCGGATCTGGTTAACAATTTAACGGAAGCGGAACTGGCGGATGTGTTCTGGCGCTATGGCGAAGAGCGACTCAGCCGGAAGCTGGCGCGAGCAGTGGCGGCAGCGCGGCCATTGACGACGACGGCGCAACTGCGGCAGGTGGTAGAAGCGGCGGCTGGACGGCGCGGACGGAAGCATCCGGCGACGCTGGTGTTTCAGGCGCTGCGGATAGCAGTGAATGAGGAGTTGGCGGCCGTGGAGAGAGGATTGGATGCCGGCATTCACCTGCTCAAACCAGGCGGGCGGATGGCGGTAATTAGTTTTCACTCGTTGGAGGATCGGTTGGTGAAGCGAACGTTCCGTGAACTTAGCCGGGATTGCGTTTGTCCGCCGCAGCAGCCGGTTTGCACTTGCAGCGCTCAGGCGGCGGTGCGGTTGGTGACGCGGAAGGCGGTACAACCGGGCGACGCAGAAATTGCCGGCAATCCGCGCAGTCGCAGCGCGCGGCTGCGGGTGGTGGAGAAGTTGGGTGCGCGGTGAAGTGGGTTATGCACGGCGCGGCGGTGGGTGTCATGCCCGCCTGCGGCGGGCATGACACCCAATCTTTTGTGGGCAATTTTGGGCGCAAATGCGCCCAAAATTGCCCACAAGGAGAAGGGGCGGGCAGAGATGCCGGCCCTAATTAAGGAAGGCGGCGGGCAGGGATGCCCGCACTGTGGGAATGGTGGCGGGCAAGGATGCCCACACTACGGGAATGGCGGCGGGCAGGGATGCCCGCACTACGGGAATGGCGGCGGGCAAGGATGCTCGCACTACGGGAATGGTGACGGGCAAGGGTGCTCGCGTTACTACCGAGAGGTTTAACTTCTTCGGAGAAGTTGAACTTCTAAACAGGCAATACATTATTTCCAACAAACCGATGCAAACTGTGTCTGATCCCATATCGAATGCTCGCCAACGCGCCGCTGAGGCTTTGAAGAAGTTGCCCTGGCTGACTGAAGCTCAGGCGGCGCTGGGGTGGGGTATTATCCTCATTTTAATTGCCTTGCTGGGGGCTATTTACCTCAGCCAGACGAGCCGCATCGCTATTGTAGGGCGGCTGGTACAGGTGTAGCAGAATGACCTGGACAATCTGAATCGGCAAAATGCCGTCATTGAGACGGACATTGCCGCGGCGCAGTCGTTGGAGCGT
>CAZDSN010000230.1:0-6359 GCA_964507675.1 uncultured Ardenticatenaceae bacterium
GAGGGGGCTTTTCAGAGAGGGCGTGGGGCGCGCAGCGCCCCTCGCCCACCATTACCCCTTCCCTGGGAAAAGGATAGAAGTTGGCTGGGATTAACACGTACAACGAGAAGGCGCTGCATCTGGATTTGAAACAGTGGTACGCGCAGGCAGGAGATATATTTGAGGTGCCCCTGGCGGGTTACATCATTGATATTGTGCGCGGGGAACTGCTGGTTGAAATTCAGACAGGCAATTTCACAGCCATTCGGCGCAAACTGGAGCAGTTGGCGCAGGCACATCCGGTGCGGCTGGTATATCCGATTGCCCAGGAGAAGTGGATTGTGAAGTTGGATGAGCAGGGGCGGCGGTTGAACCGGCGTAAGTCGCCAGCGCGGCATAGCCTGGCGTACGTGTTTGCGGAGCTGGTTCGGCTGCCCACCTTCCTGGCCAGCACGAACACATCCCTGGACATTTTACTCATAGAAGAGGAAGAAGTGCGCGTGTTTGATGCCCGGCGCGCCTGGCGGCGGCGGGGATGGGTGACACAGGAACGACGGCTGCTGCGGGTGGTGGAAAGCAAGCTGTGGCAAACACCGGCGGATTGTCTTACTTTGCTGCCGGCAAACCTGCCCACTCCCTTTACCACCGCTGACCTGGCGGTGGGTCTGGAACAGCCACGCTGGTTAGCGCAAAAAATGGTCTACTGCCTGCGGGCTATGGAATTGATTACACCCACCGGCAAGCAGGGCAACGCTATCCTTTATGCCGGCAGCGCCAGTTGAGCCATGATTTCGTCAATAAACGCCTGCAGCGGGGCATAATGGGAGCCTTTCCAGTAGATGTGGTCGCATTCCTGGCACATGTGAAATTCATCATAATAGAGGCGCGTTTTAGGCTCCAGCCGGTGCAGCACGGCATCTTTGGCCACGGGCTGCAACTGCCCATTGCAGCGCAGGCAGCGCTGCCAGGGGTGTATGTCCTGAGCCAGTTGGAAACGATGCAGCAGCGTCAGAAGCTGCTGCCGGGGATCGTGGGACCAGAGGCAGCAGCCATGCGCCACTATTTTGCGCATAAGCAGAGCCTGATCCCGTGTGACCAACACGCGCTGCTCGTCATGGGCCAACTGCGCCAGAATCGCATCGTCAGCATCATTCTCATAGCGCGTGTCGAATCCAAACAGCCGCAGATAAACGGCAAGCTGCCCCAGATGACCATCCAAAATAAAGCGCGGGGGTCGCGGCAGGGGTGGGCGCAAGGGAGGCCAGGTGGACACATCCAGGTGAACAAAGGTGGGATAAACGGCGAAACGGTCCTCATTGGCGGCCAGATAGTGGAAGTCAACGGGCTGCCCATTTGCCAGAATGGCGGCGACCTCTGTATGCGGGACGCCCAGGGCTTCGATAAGGTGTTTGACGGACACAAGGTCGCGGCAGGACACCGAAAAAGCAACCTGGCGCTGCGACGGCAAGAGAAAGTCGTTTAGTTCAGCATAAAAACGAAATGTGACCGTAGTAATCATGCCAACCATAAACAACGAAGCATACCAGGGGCATGCGAAAGCGACAACCAGCTACGTGAGCGTTTTGTAAGAGTTCGGCAACGGTTTCAGGCATGGATAGATCAACAGGTGGGTTCTGGCTATAATGAAATCTCCATTGGGATGGTTGTGCTGCCGGCATTGTGAACACAAACCGTTTCAGATTAAGGAAAGTAGCATCTTTGAAATACCTGCTTGCAGCCATCTATCGTTTGCCGAGGCGCAGCCACAATGACATGGAACGGCTGCTAAACAAACAAACGCCATGAAAAAACGACTTTTGTTCGCTCTGATCATGGGGGGGATGCTGGGCATTTTTGCCTGGCAAACGCCAGCCATCCTCAGGGCTATTCCCAGCCGCTACGTCGCCCGCTTACCCGAACCCATCCAGGCTTTAGGCGTACGTGACCATGTTGAAGCCCTGCCTACTGTATCCAGGGTCGTCAGCGCAGCCGATCTGCTGTCCAGCACACCGACAGTTGGCAGTGGGGCCCTATCTACTTTGCCGCCGCCGCCAACGTTCACCCCCGCGCCCACCGACCAGACCACGGCCACTCCCCAACCAACGACCACCCCCCTGGCTACGCCTACGCCAATAGCCACAGCAGCGCCGCCGCAAGCGCGCATCAGCCCTGTTTATCATCAATTCCAGGATTGGAATAACTGCGGCCCGGCTACCCTGGCTATGGCGCTCAGTTATTTCAGCATTGGTATCAGCCAGTATGATGTGGCTAATGTCGTCAAACCAAATAAGGAAGACCGGAACGTTTCTCCTGAAGAAATGGCTGCTTATGTCAATACACAGACAGACGTAACGGCCCTCTCCCGCACCAATGGCACACTGGACAAACTGCGCCGCTTTATTGCTGCCGGCATGCCCGTGATCGTTGAGTTGGGGTTGGATCCGCCAGGGGAATATGCGTGGATGGAATGGTACGGCCATTACCTGCTGGTTGTGGCCTACGATGATGCCTTGAGCCAGGTTTGGGTGTATGATTCCTGGTTGGGCACCAGCGTCGTACCCGGCGAAAGCAACGACAGCCGGGGGCGCGTTGTGTCTTATGCCGCCCTGGAAACGTATTGGCGGCACTTCAACAACAATTACATCGTGCTGTATGCGCCGGAGCAGGCGGCAGAAGTCGCCAACATTCTCGGGCCCGATATGGATGACCAGACCATGTGGGAAGGCGCTCTGACAACGGTGCAAACATTGATCGCAGCCGATCCCGAAAACGCCTATCTCTGGTTCGACCTGGGCACCGTTTACAATGCACTGGGGGAATATGAACGAGCAGCGACAGCTTTTGACCAGGCGCGCAACATTGGCCTGCCCTGGCGCATGTTATGGTACCAGTTCGGTCCATATGAAGCGTATTACCAGGTGGGACGTTACGTAGATGTCATTTTGCTGGCAGACATTACGCTGCAGGACAGGCCGTATTTTGAAGAAGCATTTTATTATAAAGCGTTGGCTCAGGCAGCGCTGGGTCAAACGGATGATGCGCGCCAGAATCTAGAGCGTGCTGTTAATTTTAACCCGAACTATCAGCCGGCTCAGGTCGCCCTGGGCCAGTTAACCAGTGGAAACTAACAAATAATTATGAGCCCAAAAACCAAACGAATTATTATCTGGTTGGCCGTGGTGCAGGCGGTGCTGGGACTGGGCTTGTTAGCCCTGCCGCAGGTGGTGCAGGCGCTGCCTGGCAGCCTCCAGGTGCGGCTGCAAGCGCGCGTGCCTATTTTGCGACCGGTGTTCGATTTGATTACAACGCCGTTGCCGGCATCTTTGCCCGTTCCCAGTGGCGCGTTAGCCCAAAACAGTCAAGGGTCTGTGCCGTTGCTCGATTTCGCTGAGCCGGTAGCTACTATGACCCCGCCGCCGCCCACGCCTACCATCCCCCCCACCGCCGCCCCGGTCGAGGCTGCGGTGACGGTAGCGCCAACCGCTGCGCCGACCCAGGCTCCCACCCCTACACCCGTAGCCATCCCCACGGAAGCCGTAATCCTGGCAACCGAGCCGCCGGTGAAGGTGCTGGAAGGTCTGGAAAACCGCCCGCAAAACTTCAACAACTGTGGTCCTGCTAACCTGTCCATGGTTCTCAATTTCTGGGGCGACCCCACCACCCAAACAGAGGCTGCCGCTTACTTAAAGCCCAACCCCGAAGACCGCAACGTCAGCCCATGGCAGATGGCCGACTACGTCAACGAGCACACAGCGCTGCGCTCTTCAGCCCACAGCGGCGGCACTATTGACCTCATCCGCACCTTCATCGCCAATGGCATTCCCGTTATCATTGAAAAAGGGTACGAACCCAACGAGCGCGAAGGGTGGTATGGTCATTATTTGACGGTCTACGGATATGATAATGAGGGGCAAACCCTGCGCAGCCAGGACACCTATCTCGGGCCGTGGGATAACAGTGGTCGCGCCGATTCCTACGACGAAATCAACGCTGCCTGGGGAGAATTCAACTACTCCTTCTTCGTCATCTACCAGCCTTTTCAAGAGACGTTGGTCAAGGCGATTCTGGGCGACCTGAGTGATCCGATTCAGATGTGGCAAGACGCCGCGCTGCGGGCGCAGACGGCCATTGAGGCGAACCCGCAAGACGGATTCGGCTGGTTCAATTTGGGCACCAGCCTGACGCGCCTGGGCGAGCAAACAGGCGAACGGCATTACTATGAACAGGGTGCAGCCGCTTTCGATCAGGCCTTCATTTTAGGAATGCCGCCGCGGACGTTGTGGTATGAGTTCCGTCCTTATATTGCCTACATGAAGACGGAACGCTACCAGGATATGCTGGCGTTGGCTGATGCCACCCTGGAAACGCCAGGCGGACGCAACGTAGAAGAAACTTACCTCTATAAGGGGCATGCCCTGGCCTTCCTGGGCGATATCAGCGGCGCGCGGGCGGCTTATCAGGAAGGGATAAAACTGAATGAGAATTCCTATCCCATCCAATGGGCGCTGGACTCGCTGCCGTAAGTGAGATTGGTTCAATCTTGAAGATTGAACCAATCGGGAAGCGGAACAAGATGAACCTGTTGTTGATACGTCATGGGCCATCGCGGGCTGAACCTGATTTGCCGGCATCCCACTGGGGACTGACGGCGGCAGGAGAGGCAAAATGCGCCGATTTTGCCCGGCGACATCTGTCTGCCTACCAGCCAACACGCTTTATTACCAGCTTTGAACCCAAAGCCCGCTATACGGGCCAGATTATGGCCGCGGCATTGGGTCTGCCTTGCACAGATGCGCCTGGCTTGCACGAACATCTGCGCGAGACAACGCCCTGGTTTGACACAGCCGCCGCGTTTCAGGCAGCAGTGGCTCGCCTCTTCGCCGAGCCGGATGCGGTCATCTTTGGCGAGGAATCAGCCAATGAGGCGGGCCAACGCTTCCAGCGCGCCGTCACGGGGTTGGTTGGCAGCCACCCTGGGGAAACGCTGGCGATTGTCAGCCACGGCACGGTTATCTCTTTATTTGTGGCTCAGTATAATGACATTGACGTAGTGGCTTATTGGCAGCAGTTGAGTATGCCGGCATGTACCATTCTCTCCCTCCCCACTTACCAGCTCACCCGCACCCTCTACGCCCCTTAAATTAACGATTCAGCCATTCAGCAATTCACCCATTAATTATTCTTCTCCTCTTCTGACCTGTTTGAAACGCCGTCAACTCAGATCACCTCTAACTGTCGCAGCACCTCCAACACTGCCGGCAGCGGCTCCTGCCACAACCAATCCACTTGCAGCCAAAACCCCGGCAGCAAAGGCGTGCGGTAACGACCATCGGCGTCTACGCCGGCTAACTGATACCACCCTTCCTTGTCCAGGCGATAAAACTCCGCTCGCTTCCGCAGGGGATCAATCAGCCAATATTCAGGCACACCTGCCTGCTCATATTCATAAAACTTCTGCCCCCGATCTCGTCCCACACTTTCCGGCAAGATGATCTCCACAACCAGATCAGCAGGGCCGTCCAGGTAAGTGTCTCGAATTCGCTCCCGATGGTTTTCTGTCACAAAAAGCAGATCCGGTTCTCTGCCGCTCTCAGCCAACCTCATCTGGAAAGGGGCGCTGATGAGTCTGCCTGATTTCTGCTGCTCAATGACAGGTCTCATAACGCTCAACAAAAAATCGGTAATATCTTGATGCCGAAAACTGGCTGGTGACGTCATCACGATTTCTCCTTTTACCCATTCCGCCAGCGTATCTTCATCCGCCCATGCCAGAAATTCTTCATAACTGACCGGAGAGAGTGGCCTGGCTTTGCGGGCAGCCAGTGCCAGATGCTCCTGGACTTGCGGTTGTTCCACCAACCATTTGGGCAACGATTCGGCAATTCGCTTCTGCAATTCATCTGACTGGTTCATGATTTTTCTCCCAGGCACACTTCATTCTGTTTGCCGGCAATATTGTAACACAAACACCGCCTATACCTGCATTTCCCCTTTACCAAATTGGGTTATAATACTCGCACACTTCTTGCCACCGCCCCACCTGGGCCTGCAACATTAAAAAGAGAGTGACTCTGAAACGGAAAAATGGCTTTCCGTTATCGTATTCCCACATTTGGAGGCAACATCATGCAACGTGAAAAAATCAAGGTTACGTATTCGACGCTGTCCAGCCCAAACCCGCTGTTGGACCAATACTTCGACGAAGCCGTAGCCCAGGCCAAAGCCAATTTCGGCCAGACTTTTCCTATGTACATTAACGGCGAAGAACGCACCGCCGCCAAAACCTTCACTAAAGTCAGTCCGACTAACCTGGACGTGGTCATGGCTCACTTCCAGAGCGGCAGTGACCAGGACGCCAACGATGCAGTAGCCGCCGCCAA
>CAZDSN010000231.1:0-6343 GCA_964507675.1 uncultured Ardenticatenaceae bacterium
ATTAGACAGCCTCCCTCACCTGCGTTATACTTATGGAAGATGTTTGAGTCTGCCTGTGTAATGACCCCGCCCTTGCGGGGTTATTTGATCACCCTGTAACAGCCACGAACAGGACAAACGGAGCAAGAAAATGAACAATGACAACGTCGTCTACCTGACGCCGGCTGGCCTGGAGGCCATTAAAGAAGAGTTGGCCTTCTTGAAAAATGAAAAGCGGACGCAGCTTTCTGAACGGCTGCGCAAGGCCATTGCCATGGGAGACCTGAGTGAAAATGCTGACTACCATGCGGCCAAAGAAGACCAGGCGTTTATGGAAGGGCGTATTCGTGACCTGGAAGATAGACTGCGCCGCGCCAAGATCATTGAAACAGCCGGGCCATCAGAAAGAGTCAGGGTTGGCAGTTGGGTAACTATCCGGGAAGATGGCTACGACGATGAGGAGACCTACCATATCGTGGGTGTGCATGAAGCGGACCCGGCCAAAGGACGTATATCGAATGAGTCTCCGTTTGGACGGGCGCTGCTGGGAGCCAGGGTTGGTCAAACAGTGCGTGTAGATAGTCCCACCGGAGTTCTGTCCCTGAAGGTTTTGCGGATCGCCTGAGATAGCTGGCATGGCTTTCTTTAACAGTGGCCCTGCTTTACCACCCGCTCGTGGGTGAGGATGTTTGAAGAATATGTTAAGTCAACCCAAGCGCATTTTGTTTCTGGTGGTTTGTTTGTGGATTATGCCGGCATTAGCCTGCAACAACAGCGCCCCAAAACTGGATGCCGCCGCCGCTACAGCAGCATCTTCCGTACAGGAACTGGAGGAGCTGGCTGGCACTGCTGCCGCCCAGGTGGCCACCGCCGCTCCCACGTTACAGGCGGCAGCAGCCACAGAAGTGGCCGGGGCGGCGGAAGCAGTTGCCGCCGCCGCTACCGCCCTTCCCACCCTGGAGGCTCAGGCGGAGGCTGTCGGCACTCTGGTCGCCGGGCTGCCTATGGGCATCACCATGGATGAACTCAAAGAACGGTTTGCCGCCGTACAACTGGATGAGAACGGCGCTTTCAGCATCACCATCGCTGACGTGGAATGGAACCAGGCCTTAATGGCTCGTCAGGAAGCCCGCATCGCCGCCGACGATCCACCGGCTACGCAAGACATCACCTTTGTTTTCTTCCCAGACCGCATTGACATGACCGGCCGTGTGGTCAGCCCTATCCAGGGACCGCTCACCGCTTCCTTCCGCCCATACATTGCCGGGGGAGCCTTCCAGTTTGAAATTTTAGCGGCCACCATCAATGAAGTGGCCGTCCCCCAACCCCTGTTGGAACTGGCCGCCGGTTCTGTCAGGGAGACCATTGACGAATTGATCACCAGTTTACCTGACGGTTTGCAACTTACTGCTGTTACTCTGCATGATGGCACTATGACCGTTGCGGGCCAGCGCCCATAACGGCGGTGCGCGCCCTCTCCTTGTCCCCGTTTGCCCCTTTTAGATAGATTTTGACAGAGAAATAGGCTTATAAAATGCACTATGTTGACAGCACGCTGTCAACACAGTGTATTTTGGTTTGGGCAAAATGTGCTGCCATGAATAAAGATGAGACAGGCGCAGCCAAAACTGTAACAAGGAGATGACTGGACAGTGAACAAATCCTCACGCCTTTCCGGTTTTTATAAACTTTCACTGGAACAGCGGGTCAATTCAGTTGCCAGTTGGGCCGGATTAGACGAAGCAGAGAAAGCCATCCTCTTGGGTCAGGGATTAACGCCCGACCAGGCTGCCCACATGATCGAAAACAGCATTGGTACACACGCCCTGCCTCTTGGTGTGGCCGTCAACTTCTGCATCAACGGTCGTGATTATCTGATCCCCATGGCTGTAGAGGAACCTAGCGTGCTGGCAGCCGTCAGCTATGCTGCTAACCTGATTCGCCAGGGCGGTGGCTTCATGACCACGGCCACTGAATCCATTATGATTGGCCAGATTCAGGTGCTGGACGTGCCTGATCTGGAAGCAGCCCGCTGCCGCCTGCTGGATAGCAAGGTCAGGCTGATGACCGGCGCCGATGCTTGTAGTGAAAGCATTGTCCGGCGCGGCGGCGGCGCCCGCGATATCGAAGTCCACCTGTTTCCAGACACGCCGGTGGGGGCGATGCTGGTCGTCCACTTGCTCTACGACACCCTGGATGCTATGGGCGCGAATGCCATCAACACCGCCGTGGAAACGCTGGCGCCGCTGGTAGCCGAGTTGACCGGCGGGCGCACGCATCTGCGTATCCTGTCTAACCTGACGGACCGGCGGCTGGCTACTACTCGTTGCCTGATTCCGGCAGACGCCCTGACCACCAAGGATGGGCGGGATGGTTCCGTTGTGGCCCGCTTGATTGAGGAAGCCAACGCCTTTGCCATCGTGGACCCCTACCGCGCCGCCACCCACAATAAGGGCATCATGAACGGTATTGACGCGGTGTGCATTGCCACGGGCAATGATTGGCGAGCTATTGAAGCAGGCGCGCACGCTTATGCGGCGCGCAGCGGCCAATACCGCGCCCTGACGGAGTGGCGCGCCACCGAAGACGGCGACTTATATGGCGAAATGACCATGCCGTTGGCGGTGGGCATTGTCGGTGGAGCTACCAAAGTTCATCCTACCGCCCAGGTAGCCATGAAGATATTAGACGTGTCCTCGGCGGCGGAACTGGCCCAGGTAATGGTGTGCGTGGGGTTGGCGCAAAACCTGGCCGCTATTCGCGCCCTGGCCACGACTGGCATTCAACAAGGTCACATGCGCCTGCACGCGAGACAGGTGGCGCTGGCCGCCGGCGGCAGCGGGGAACTGGTGCCCCTCATCGCGGAGCAGTTGGTGCGAGAAGGCAACATCCGCGTGAAGCGAGCCAGAGAAATCTTGCAAGAAATGAGCGTCTCCCTGGAGAACGGGGTGAAGGCGCTGGCTTAAACATCTGATATAGGTCAGGACTTACCACGTTACCAGACTACAAAAGTCTCAAAGACTTTTGTACTCTCTCTGGGGGGGCGTAAGTCGCAAGGTAATAGAAAATGAGCGATATCCCCAACGGTTTAATGAAAACAGACAAACCCGTGGGCATTGTGGGCTATGGCGCCTATGTCCCCCGGTTTCGACTGCCGGCATCCGAAGTCAGCAAAATGTGGACGGGCGGAACCGGCGGCCTGCCCATCCAGGAAAAAGCCGTCAATGGCCTGGATGAAGATGTGGTCAGCATGTCCATTGAGGCCGCGCGCAACGCCCTCGACCGCGCGGAGATTGATCCACAGCTTATCCGGGCTGTCTGGGTCGGCAGCGAAAGCCACCCTTACGCGGTCAAGCCGACCAGCACCATCGTGGCCGAGGCGATTGGGGCTGTGCCCCATACACAGGCGGCTGATTGGGAATTTGCCTGCAAAGCGGGTACAGAAGCCATGCAAGCGGCTGTGGGCTTTGTCGGTTCGGGCATGGCTCGTTATGCCCTGAGCATTGGTATGGACACCGCCCAGGGTCGCCCCGGCGACGCCCTCGAATACACCGCTGCCGCCGGCGGCGCGGCTATCCTCATCGGCCCGGCGGACGAGTCTGTGGCAATTATTGAAGCCTCCTACTCCTTCGTTACCGACACCCCCGATTTCTGGCGGCGGGCGCACGCCCAATACCCTTCCCACGGCGACCGCTTCACCGGTGAACCCGCTTACTTCAAGCACATCATGGGCGCAGCCGAAGCGCTGCTGACCGGGTTAGAACGCACTGCCGCCGACTACCAGTGGGCTGTCTTCCACCAACCTAACGCCAAGTTTCCAGAGCGCATAGCCGAAATGTTGGGTTTTACCAAAGACCAGATCAAGCCTGGTTTGCTCAGCCCGCGCATTGGCAACACCTACGCTGGTTCCGCCGTGATTGGCCTGACGTCCACGCTAGATGTAGCCCAACCAGGCGACCTGATCCTGATGGTCAGTTACGGCTCTGGCGCTGGTTCCGACGCCTTTTCCTTCCGCGTCACCGATCGTATTCTGGAAGTGCGCGAGCGAGCGTTAAAGACGGAAGACTACATTGCCCGCCGCCAACTCATTGACTACGCCACCTACACCCGCTACCGCGACAAACTGAAGATGGCCTAGCCGAAGATCGCGTTCCCATCGCCAGGGAAGGTGCAATGTAGCGCGAAGCGCTCTCAACGCTCTCACCCTCTACCCCACGCCCTTTCCGAAAAGTCCCCTTTCCCCTTTAGGGGGAAGGGGGTTGGGGGATGGGGTTTCTCAATTCTTAAACGCCCCCCGAAACAGGTCAGGAAACTATGAGTAACGTATCCATCGCCAGAGAAGGGGTAATGTAGGGTGAGGGGCGCGCAGCGCCCCTCGCCCTCGGCTGAAAGCCCCTTCCCCCTTTAGGGGGTTGGGGGATAGGGGTCTCTCTCATTCTTAAGTGCATCGCCCCCCGAAATAGGTCAGGAGACAATGAGTAACGTATCCATTATCGGCATCGGACAGACAGAAGTCCGCGAACATTGGGACACTTCCTTGCGGCATCTGGCGTGGTATGCCATTGAGGCCGCGTTGGATGATGCGGTGACGACAGACATAGACGCCATTTACGTGGGCAATATGCTGGCGGGGAGTTTGAGTCATCAGGATCATTTGGGGGCGTTAGTGGCGGATTTTGCCGGCATGCGCGGACGCGAAGCTATCACCATAGAAGCCGCCGACGCCTCTGGCGCTGCCGCCTTGCGCCAGGCCGTCCTGGCCATCCAAAGCGGCCTGGTGCAGACAGCCCTGGTCGTCGGCGTGGAAAAAATGACCGACCAGACAGGCAGCGTCATTGGCAAGGCCCTGGCGACCACGCTGGATCAAGATTATGAAGCAGTACAAGGAGCCACGCCCGCCGCCCTGGCAGCGCTCATGATGCGCCGCTATATGCACACGTATGGGGTTGATCTGGCTGATTTTGCCGGCTTCAGCGTTAATGCCCACGCCAACGCCGCCGGGAATCCCTATGCCCTGTATCGCAATCAACTCTCAATCGAACGATTTGTTGCCGGAGCGCTGGTGGCCACGCCGGTAACGCTGTTTGACCAGGCGCCCCTGGCGGATGGCGCGGCGGCGGTGATTGTCACCGGCAGCGAACGGGCCATGGATATGTCCCCGCAGCCGGTGCGCATTGCCGGCAGCGCCCTGGCTACCGACACCCTGGCTTTACACGACCGCCGCGACATTCTATGGCTGGCGGCGGCGGCAGCAAGCGCGCAGAAGGCAATGAAAAATGCAGGCATCGCCCCCCCCGACGTAGACCTTTTTGAACTCCACGACGCCTACACCATCTTCGCCGCCCTCTCCCTGGAAGCCTGCGGCTTTGCCCCACCAGGTCAAGGCTGGCAGTTAGCCCGCGATGGGCAAATTGGCTTAGATGGCCGTATCCCCATCAGCACCTTTGGCGGGCTAAAAGCCCGTGGGCACGCTGGCGGGGCCACCGGCGTCTACCAGGTGGTCGAAGTGGCGCGGCAGTTACGCGGCGAGGCCGGCGAATGCCAGATTCCTGGCGCCCGCGTGGGCTTGGCGCAAAGCCTGGGCGGCAGCGGTGGTACTGCCGTCACCCATGTGCTGACCATTGACGAACTCTAACCCCCGTTTCCAGCCCAGGCTGATAGCTTTTGACAGTCTTTTCCCTTGCCAATGGGAGTTTCTGAACGTTTTATTGTGGATAATACTATCATGTAGGATGCAATTGGTATAGATTTTGTCGTCCTTTTGTCAAACTCATTTGTCAAACTTTTGCCGCAAATGAGACCGTAGGAGTATAAACACAATGGAAGTCTCACGTCATTGGCGACTCAGAACACAACGATATAGCCTGGTAGGGGAAGTATGCCCCAACTGCGGCGTCAAACTTTTCCCGCCGCGTGACGTTTGCCTGGAATGCGAAGCCCCCGCCAAAGAGCTTTTCACCTTTACAGGTCTGGGCGAAGTCTATTCGTACACCACCATCTACGACGCCCCCACCGGCTTTGAGCGCTACGTCCCCTACACAGTCGCCCTGGTCAAACTGGCCGAAGGTCCCCTCGTCACCGCCCAACTCACCGACGTTGCCACCGAAGACGTGCAAATGGGCATGCCCGTAGAAATGGTCACCCGCAAACTCACCGAAGACGGCCCCGAAGGCATGATCGTCTACGGTTATAAATTTCGCCCGGTGATGGCGATTTCCCAGGCTGTCGCCTGATAAATCGCCCCCCAAAGGGCGCTGACACAGAAATAGCGAAAAGGCTTGCCCCAGGGCAAGCCTTTTGTTTTAGCCGATGACACGGGGCAGCGCCACCGTAAACGGGGATGACCCGGCTAATGGCATATTGG
>CAZDSN010000232.1:0-6338 GCA_964507675.1 uncultured Ardenticatenaceae bacterium
ACCGGCAGGCGCGGCACGAAGCGCGACTGCGGCCCGCGCCCGACATCCATCACCAACACCGCCGCCACCTGCCGCGCCAGCCAGTCGCCGCCGTGCAGCCGGATCAGGTGCAGGCACAGGTCAATACCCGCCATCGCCCCGCCGGAACAGAAGCGGCTGCCGTCCTGGGTCAGCAACTGGTCGATCTCCAGCCGCACGCGGGGAAAACGCCGCCGGAACGGCTCGGCCATCGCCCAATGGGTGGTGGCGCGGCAACCGTCCAGCGCCCCGCCCGCCGCCAGCAGGAACGCGCCGGTGCAGATACTGGCCACCGGCTGCCCGGGATGTTCTTCCAGCCAGCGCAGCAAGGGCGAATTGGCCGCCAGCACCGGATCAATATCCTGACCGATGGCGGGCACCAGCAGCAGATCGGCGTCCGCCGCCAACTCCAGCCCGCCATTCACCGCCAGCTCGCCAAACCCCGTGGTCACCGCCTGACCGTCGGCGCTGATTTTCTTCAGCCGGAACAACGGTTTGCCCGCAAAGCGGTTGGCCAGCGCGAAGCAGTCCAGCGCCGTCGACAGGCTGGACATCACGGTATGCGGGCAGACATAGACGGCGATCACGGGCATGACAATGATCCAAGGAGCGGGCTTTCGTCCATTTTAGACACAAAGTTGTCATTATTGCCAGTAGCCGCCAACCGGGCCGACGCGCAGAATGGGCTCATCGCCGCGAGCGGCCTCCCACTCCGAGAACAACGTCATGCGCCAGATTCCCGCTCCCCACGCCTCGTCCTCCGCCGCCGCCCAGGCCCACACCCGCCTGCTGGAAGATTTCTACCGCGCCTTCCAGCGCGGCGACGGCGAAGCCATGGCCGCCGCCTACACCGCCGATGCCCGCTTCAGCGACCCGGTCTTCACCGGGCTGAGCGGCAGCGAACCCGGCGACATGTGGCGCATGCTGACCAGCCGCGCCCAGGACTTCAGCCTGCAATTCGACGGCATCCGCGCCGACGAGCACACCGGCGAAGCACACTGGATCGCCACCTACACCTTCAGCCAGACCGGCCGCACCGTGATCAACGACATCCGCTCGCGCTTTGAATTCCGCGACGGGAAGATTGCGGTACAGCAGGACCGCTTTGACCTGTGGAAATGGAGCCGTCAGGCGCTGGGCGCGCCGGGCTACGCGCTGGGCTGGTCGCCGCTGGTGCAGGGCAAGATCCGCAAGCTGGCGGCGAAGGGGCTGGCGGATTTCCGGGCGAAGAAATAAGACGGCTAATCCGCTTTCCCATCACCCCCGCCGGAAAGAGGGCTCGCCCCGGTAGCGGTTGCCCGGCGCAACTGCTACTTTTCCACCGTACCCCAACCGGAACGGACCGCCATGCCCTCCCCCCTCGACGACCTGCTGGACACCGTCCGCACCCTGACCCATCAATCCAGCGAAACCGTGGAGCCCTGGCACAGCTACTGGCACCACCGGCCAACCCGCGACTTTCCCCCCAAATCCATCCGCCAGCCGGAGGATTACACCGGCGGCGAACGCCTGAGCCTGGCCATCACCCAGACCAACCTGCCCGCCAAGGAACAGAAGGCGCTGGTCAAGCGCTGGTGCGAACTGCTGCCGACGCTGACGAACGTAAAAACGCTCTGGTTCCAGTCGCGCACCAGCCAGGACATGTTCGACGCCGCCTGCGCCGTGCCCAACCTGGAGGGGCTGTACATCAAATGGGGCGCGCTGACCGACATGACGCCGATCACCCGCGCACAGAACCTGAAGGCGCTGCACATTGGCGGCTCGCCGTCGATGCAGCATCTGGAGGCGCTGACCGGGTTGCCGAACCTGCAATGGCTGGAACTGGAGAACATCAAGGCGCTGGCCGACCCCGGCTTTGTCGGCCAACTGACGCGACTGCGCGGGCTAAGCCTGGCGGGCGGCGACATCGGCACCGGCAACGTGGTGAAGATGGACAGCCTGAGCGCGCTGGCGGGCCTGAAGGATCTGGAATGGCTGGCGCTGAGCTACCTGCGCGTGGCGGACGAGAGCCTGGCGCCGCTGGCGGAACTGCCGAAGCTGAAGGTGCTGCTGATCAGCAACCAGTTTCCGGCGCGGGAATATGCGTGGCTGGCGGGACGGCGGCCGGATATCCAGTGCGAGAAGTTCACGCCGGTGGACGGGCCGATGGACTGGACGCAGTGCAAAAAGTGCAAGCAGAAGATGATGGTGCTCCTGACCGGCAAGGAATGGCCGATGTTGTGCGCGGCGTGTGACCAGGCGAAGGTTGACCGTTTTCGGAAAGAGTTTGCGGGGTGGGTGGCGGAGGCAAAATTGCAGTAAGCAGCACCGTCCAGGCCGTAGAGGCGCAGTGCCTGCGCCCTTCTTCGCCGAACAGGGTGTCTCGGTTCGGGGTCAAAATGGGCTGCATGTTTGGCGACGAGGGCGCACGCAGTGCGCCCCTACAGGAATAACGATAAATGCGCCCATAACGATCATGGGTTGTACAGCCCCGCATCAAGACGTACAATTATTAAACTCTATACGTCACGCGGATTCCCTCATGCAAACCAAACTGACGCTCCGGTTGGAAGACACCCTGATCGAACAAGCCAAGGCGCACGCCCGTCTGGCCGGCAAGTCCGTGTCCCAGATGGTGGCCGATTATTTTTCACAACTGGACAAGCCCGCTACCCCGGCCCCGCTGCCGCCGGTGACGGCGGCCTTGCGGGGAGCGCTGGCGACCGCTTCGGTGGACGAGCAGGATTATCGTGACTATCTGGAAAGGAAATACCGGTGAGAGTACTGTTTGACACCAACGTGGTGCTGGATTTGCTGTTGGCCCGTCAGCCCCATGTAGAGACGGCGGCGGCGCTGGTGGCGCGGGTTGAACGGGGGGAATTGACGGGCTGCTTGTGCGCGACGACGGTGACGACGATTTACTGTCTGGCGTCGAAGGCGGTGGGCGCGGAAGCAGCGCGGGCGCAGGTCAAGCTGCTGTTGGGGTTGTTCGAGGTGGCTCCGGTCAATCGGGCGGTGCTGGACGGGGCGCTGGCGGCGGGTTTTTCCGATTTCGAAGATGCGGTATTGCATGAGGCGGCGGTGTTGTGGGGGGCGGATTGTCTGGTGAGCCGGAACGGGCGGGATTTCCGGAAGGCGCGGATGCCGGTGTATGGGCCGGGGGAGCTGGAGGCGGCGCTGGGGGTTTGATCGGGATTTGCGGTTGGGGCGCAACGCTTGCGCCCTTCTTCGCCGAACAGGGTGGGATTTTCAGGCAAAACAGAGTGCTTGGTTGAGAGGGCGCATGCAATGCGCCCCTATGATTCGACGATCAAGCCGCGTGCGCAATATCTGCGAAACGCAGACCAGCGGCGTGGATGACGGCGCTGAGGGTTTTCAGGGTGGGGTTGCCGTTGGCGGAGAGGGTTCGGTAAAGGGTTTCCCGCGACAACCGCGCCTTTTCGGCAATCTCGGCCATGCCACCGCGTGCTTCGACCACATGGCGCAGGGCAATCAGGAAGGCTGCTTCGCCACCGTCTTCGTCCAGTTCCTCGAAGGCGACGCGCAGGTATTCGGCGGCAAAATCGGGCTGTTGACGCAGCATGTCGATCATGGCGTCGTCGTGGGGACGGCTATCTGACTTCATAGGTTCCATGACCAACCCGCGTGAAGATAGCGCCTTCAGTCAAAGCACAATGGCAAGCGCCCTTGCAGGTATGATTCCCGCAATGATCCGAGGGCGATACCCAGTCCACTTTCAAATCCGGATAGGCCTTTGCAAACAATGACTTGATCTGTGCCGAGGTCAGAATTTCCCTGGAGTGACGCTTCATCAGTGCCTGTAGCTCATCATGATGGCGGGCAAAACTCATTTCAGCCACTCCTACCCGTAAAAACCACGATTAAACCGCCAGATCCAGCGGCAAATCCGAAATCATTGGGAGTGGTCTACGAACTGAAGACGCTTGAATATGAAGCCAAGGGTGAAATATTAAGACTGCGTCATCTTTGAACGTATCACGCACTCTTTTGGCCGCATTACGAAGAAATATTTCACAGTCACTCGCGCTGTGATGCCCACTATATCGGCCTGATTTATGATTGATAAACCAAACACCTTTACCTTTATGAAGCTCACCTGCAATTCTTGCAGGCTTAAACCCTGTAAGACTTGGATGCCCTTTCCCTTTCTCCTGCTCAGGTGCCAACAACAAGGCTCCATCATGAGAAATAGCCCATATAATAACAACCCCATCGGATAACGAACCAAACAAAACCGCAAGAGAGTCATTGCTAGCCGAATAGAATTTTCTCACTCCACCAATAACCGCAATATTATCATTAACAACTTCAGCTGACTTTATATACTTCGGCATTCGACAAAACCCAAAACTATTATTCAAATAACTTTCATAGCTATCGCTTTTTTCCGCCATAAAATCCATAAACGACTTAAGGAAATTATGCTTTGACAAGTTCAACTGAACTTCCAACTCCCGAGTATCAGAAAAATTATTCTGAACAACCCAACCTGTCAGAAATTCAAATTTATCCATATTATAAACAACAACACCATTCACAGGATTTCCGTGCGGTATATCTGTGGCATCAAAAAGGAGATCATATATTATTTCCCCGCCATAGACAAACGTTGCAACCCACTGAAATCTTGGCATATTAATCGTAAGAATCGCTGCCTTATTTTTTACCCTGGCATTCCCATATATTTCCCGCTTATAATCTGAAACATTCGCAATCCGTATCTTATAATTAAGAACCTCCTCCAAACCATCAACCTCACCCTCCTCAACTGCAACCTCCTCAGCAATGGTATCCGCAACAAAAAGATCAAACTCTTGCTTAATCAAATCGCAAGTATTTTTAACTGGCTTATACGGCACACGAACCTTTTTATCAGTGGGGACAACAAGACTGATCGGAACAAAGAACTCGGAAGGGGAAAGCCATGATCTATCTGAGTTTTTCTGACAAATCTCCAAGCACCATCTACCTTCATGATTTTTATCAAAGTCTTTGGGAGGGCGTGAGGATTTTTTGGCGCGTACAAACGCACCAATTCTGTCATCATGAATGTAAAAAGCATTATTATCAAACTTAGAGGAATACCCCAATAGCGAAATCGCATGGTTTCCTAAATATACACTTCCACCATCAACGACAGAGTAAACCTGCACAACAACCAATAGCGGAACCCCACTATCTATATACGTTCTCACAAGATCAAAACAACACTCCCAATCCCCGTAGCCAAAATCACTTTTATCAGCCAAATTGATCAAATGGTAACGTAGCCCCTCATTATCTATAGCACGTAAAATTTGCTTTATTGACAGTCCATTATTAGGGAACGAGTTAGATGAATCTGGAATATGATTAATTGCATTGGTTGTTATCTTTCCACACGAAGATATATTTCGCTCTCCTATAAAATTTACAGCATGCAGAACACTCCAAATAGCTGTTGTAGCACATGCAGCCAAAACTTTATCCTGCTCTTGGAATGCCAATGTATCAACCGTAAGCCCAATCCCAAACAAATTAACATCATACTTTCTTGTTATAAGCCTCTTATAATCATTCTCAATAATACTCTGGTAAACTCTAAGACAAGTCCTCCCAACAAAAGTCTGCGGCAACGGCTTTATAACCATAAACCCCAAATAAGAAGACTGCAGATCAAAAACAGACGCATCATCATAATTTACCAGAAGATCATCAACGAAAGAATGATCAATTTCTTTCGCGAAAAAGTGAATTCTTGCGCAGCGAGAACCGTACGTTTTGAAGCACTTAACATAATACCTGGAAAAGTCATCAAAGAAGTCTTTATCAATATAGTCAGACTCAACCAGGATAGACTTTGCGCCCAAATCAGTTAAATAATCAAAAAAGTATCCAACTTGACGTTTTTGGACAACATCGGGAAAATCCGCACCAAAACATTCACGAATTACATTACTTAAGGTATTTTTAGCAAATTCACAAACAAAAAAAGCCGACATTTTTACCCCTGAAAAATTAATGGCGGCCCAAAAGCCGCCAAAAAGCAGATTACAAGTTACAAGTAATCGACATAAACTTATCGTTTGGAGCCTGAACTCTCGCCGCTTCATCGTATTTTTTTTCAGCAAGGCGAACCCTTTCAACCCTAGCCTTCATAGCTTCCGGGCTAGCAGGGGTCTGTGCTCGTCTTTTTGCAGCCAACATCACACGATCAAGTTTCATTATAAAAAACACCCGAATAGCCAACCAAAAGTAGAAATTTTCCGATCAATTTGTGATCCTACCACCCTCTCATCTTCACGTGAAGCCCTTTTTATGCCTGAAATACCACCTTCCCC
>CAZDSN010000233.1:0-6337 GCA_964507675.1 uncultured Ardenticatenaceae bacterium
TGGCACGAATTTTCTGACCACTGACCACCGTTCACTGACCACTATTTTCGAAGGAGAGGATTGTGCAACAAAAGAAAGCCGCTGCTTATCGTCAGGGCATATACGTTTTAATTGGGTTGGCTGTCCTGACCATTCTGGAGTTCATGGTCAGCGGCGCTACGAATGGTTCCGCGCCGCTGCTGTTCATCATCGCTCTGATTAAGACGGGCTTGATTGCTAACTACTTTATGCACATTTACCGCCTGTGGCGTGAGGAGAGTCATTAATGAGCGCTGTGGTCTCACGTGAGCACGCTGCCCCGCAACATGGGGCCCACGAGCATGAACATCACGAGGTTCCTTACGCCGTCGCTTTGCGCACAAATCGTCTGGGGCTTTGGGTCTTCTGTTTCTCCGAACTGTTTTTGTTCGGGGCGCTGCTGGCATCCCGTTTTGCCCTGTGGGGCAATACGCGCCCTGAACTGTCTCAAGGGCTGGGGTTAATTACCACCTCGGTGCTGCTGCTCAGCAGCTTCTTTATGGCCCGCGCGGAAACGGCCATTGGCCATAATGATCGGCCTACTTTCCTGCGCAGCCTGCTCTGGACAGTAGGTCTGGGAACGCTTTTCTTCATTGGCGTGGTGGTAATGGAATGGAACGTGTTTGGTCTGGAGGCCAACCTGTTAGGCCTGGAGTTGTTTGGTCACCTGAAGTTGACTGATGGGGCCTACGGGGCAATTTTTTATGGCATGACAGGTGTACACGCTATTCACGTGCTCAGCGGGATCATCTTTATTCTCATTGTGTGGAACAATGGCCGCCGCGGGCATTACAACGCGGAACAGCATTGGGGCGTTGAAGCCTGCGCTGTTTACTGGCACTACGTAGACGTTGTTTGGGTGTTCTTCTACCCGGCGCTTTATCTGATTGGCCAGGCAGTTCATTTTTAAGAGGAAGGCTACCACAGCCTTACCAACGGCCTGCCCCTATCAACTCTTGTTGGAGACGGCTATAGTCCCAGCCCTGGCGGGGCTGTTGCCCAGGCTGAACAAACAATATGGACCCAATTAGCAGCGCGTTGCTCCGTTCCTGGGGGTGGCGCGCTGATGTCATCCTGGCCTTGTTACTGGCTGGAGCATTATACATACGGGGTTGGCGGCAGCTACGGCAAAAGCAACATCTTCTGGCGAATAGGTGGCGCCTGGCGTCTTATCTGGTGGGGCTGGCGGCCATTGGGCTGGCCTTAATGTCGCCCATTGATATCCTGGGTGAGCAGCTATTTCTGTTTCACATGATACAGCATTTGCTGCTGATGATGGTTGCCCCCCCGCTGTTGTGGCTGGCGGAGCCATTTCCGGTGGGGGTGTGGGGAATGCCGGCATCTCTGCGTACCCTTGTTGTCCATGCCTTCAACCAAAAATCACGATTTCGCGCCGGACTACAGCGGCTGATATCGCCAGGCATTGTCTGGATGCTTTTTATCACCGTGCTGTGGGGCTGGCATGATCCCCAGGCGTATAATGCCGCCTTGCGCGTGGATTGGATACACGACCTGGAGCACCTGAGCTTCTTTGGCGTGGCTTCGCTCTATTGGTGGCAGTTGACCGGGGCCGCCCCCATCCTGGGCCGCCGTCCCTCTACCCTGGGCAGAGTGATTTATGCCATTGGGGGGGTGCCGCCTAACATGATTGCCGGCATCTTCATCGCCTTCTCGGAGTCCATTATCTACACCCATTACCTTTCCGTGCCCCGCCTGTTTGGCATCTCTGTTCTGTATGACCAGCAGCTTGGCGGTTTGCTCATGTGGATTCCTGGCAGCATGATGTACGTGATCGCCGCCCTCGTCCTGATTTTCCGCCGGTTGCAGCGTGAGGAACGCCAGCCGCCTCGCTCCACTAACAGATGGGACAACAGTGCAGCGCTGCTGGCGCCAGGGTTGGACGCGAAGCAATGAAACGCCTCTGGGCATGTTGCCTGCGCCGCCTGGGTAGAGTTGTACTGGGCTTCAGTCTGCTTATTCTGGTCGCCCTGTCCGATCATGTGCCGCCGGCTTGGGCGCATGGCGGCGGCGCCTTGCAGTTATCAAACGCTGCTGCCGGGCCTTACCTGGTATCTGTCTGGACCCAGCCGGATACATTGCGGGTGGGGGCGCTGCACATCACCGTGGCGGTATCACACCCGGCGCCCGACAGTGGCAACACTGCCGGCGAGCCGGTATTAGGCGCTGTGATACGGGTCGTGGCCCAGCCGCTGCCAGAGGGAGGCAATGGGGCCCCTATTGAGGTGCTGGCTACCAGCGATGCCGCGTTGAATAAGTTATATTATGAGGCAGACTTTGAGGTGACGCAGACAGGCACGTGGCGTTTTCTGATCGAAGTGACCGGCCCGGACGGCAGCGGCACAACCTCCTTTGAAAAAGAAGTACGACCTGCCGTGACTGTGGGCTGGCCGGTTTGGGCGGGCATTATCGGCGTCATTGTGCTGGCCGGCTGGCTGGCACAAAGCCGCACCCATCCCCGCTCAACGCTCGCCCGCCCGCCTCGTCCCCGTCGTCCGGTCCAACCGCGCGAGAGTTAACATGACACGACCCGGATTCCAACCTTCTTTGCTGTTCAACCGCCAATGGTGGTGGACGACATTACTGGTCATTGCCGGCATTATCGTGTTGGCCCGCCTGGGTGTGTGGCAACTGGAGCGATTGGAGCAGCGCCGGGCGACCAACGCCATTATCCAGACTCAGTTGGATGCGCCACCGCTGGATTTGAATCGGGAGTCGCTGCCTGACACCGGCAGCACTGCCCGTTATCGCCAGGTGGTGGCTGTGGGGAGTTACGACATAGCGCGCCAGGTCTTTGTGGTGCAGCAACGGTATAACGAACAGTTGGGGCAGTATTTGTTAACGCCGCTGCAAATTGCCGGCACTGACCAGACCGTACTGGTCAATCGTGGCTGGATCCCTGGCAGCGCCGATGGTCTGGCAGCGTGGCCTCATTTTCCAGTGACAGGCACGGTTACGGTGACGGGTTACATCCGGCCTACAGAAATCCTGCCCAACCAGTCCCGCAGCGCCCCCCAAACGTCAACTGCGCCGCAAACAGAGTGGTTTCGTGTGGACGTTGCCGGCATCCAGTCCCAACTCCCCTACCCCCTCCTCCCCTTCTACATTCAGCAGGTCCCAGACGCAGGCGCTTCGCTCGCCAATAACGCCCCGCCCTATCGCCTCCCCCTCGAAATTGACCTGTCCGATGGTTCACACCTGGGCTATGCCGTGCAATGGTTTATCTTCTCGCTGACGCTTGCGCTGGGATATATTTATTACATCCACAAGCAAAGCCGCCCGTAACCAATCACGTCATCTTCGGCCCGCGCTTGCCAGAACAAACCTTCTTGCCCTGAGCTTACCCTGCAATATAATACCCAGGCATAGCGGGCGCCCATTCCCATCGGGCATTCGCTTCCTTTTGTGACAGCCACAGCCAGTGAGGTTGAATTGCCTGACTCCTCCTCTGATTCTGCCATGATTGATCCCCAAACGTGGCGCAGCCTGCTGGATGAACTGGGTGCAGCCCTGGAGCAGCAGCGACAGTTGCTGAAAACCCACCAGGCCCTGGCCCTCCTCCCTGGCAATAAAGCGATCATTCGCCTCTATTTTCGCTTGTACCAATCCCTGATCGCCCTGAGTCAGGAATTGGACGCTCATCGGGCGGAACTGGGCCAGCTTCGCCGCCTGCAAGCGATTAGCCAGGTCATTAACTCCTCCCTGGATATCGCCGAACTACTTAATCTAGTCATGGACAGCATTATCAACCTGCTGAGCGCCGAACGCGCCTTGCTCATGCTGCTGGATGACAAAACGGGCAAATTAGAGGTGCAGATAGCCCGCAACATCAATCAGGAGAGCATTGAGCAGGCCACCTTTGATATTAGCCTCAGCATTGCGGGTAGCGTTTTCCAGACAGGGGTGCCTGTCGTCACCACCAATGCCCGTTCCGATCCTCGCTTTACTGAGTATGAAAGCATCATCCATTATAATTTGCGCTCCATTCTGTGCGTCCCCTTGCGCAGCAAAGGAGTGACCTTTGGCGTTATCTATGCCGACAGCCGCGTCGTCTCCAATGTCTTCGTCGAGGCCGATCGTAATTTATTGACCGCTTTTGCCAATCAGGCAGCCAGCGTCATTGAAAATGCGCGCCTGTTCCGCCAGATTCGAGATCAGTTGGCAAACATCACCGAACTGAAATATCTGATGGACGATGTTTTTGAGTCTATCGCCAGCGGCGTGATCACCATAGATTTGAACGATCAGATTTCCATGTACAACCGCGCCGCTGCGCATATGTTGCGTATTGCCCCCGGCGAAACGGCGGACATGAACTACCAGACTGTGTTTAAGAACCTCAGTCGCGTTGTGGAAGTGATGGTGCAGCAGGTCAGGCGGTATGGTGGGGCACGTTACGCAGAAGTGGAAACGGAGGGGCAGGAGAGCGGTCAAAAAACGTCCTTGACCTTAAACTGTTCGCCGTTGCGCGATGGACAGCAGCAGCCGCTAGGCGTGACTATTGTACTCGATGATGTGACCGAAAAGAAACGTTTGGCGGGCGTGCGTCGCTACTTGCCGCCAGGGTTGGTGGATCGGGTGCATGATCTGGCGGCGGCGCAGCGACCGCAGCGGCAAACCGTCACGATTCTGTTTGCCGATGTGCGTGGCTTCAGCACGTTTGCCGAGCATCTGCCGCCGGAACAGTTGATCGAGATTATCAATGGCTACTTCACCGTAGCCAGCGAACTGATTAGCCAGCATGAGGGGGTGATTGACAAGTTTATGGGGGATGCCGTGATGGTATTGTTTAACACCCCCCTCAACCCGCAGGCGGACCATGCGGCGCGGGCGGTTAAGTCGGCGCAGGCCATGCAGCAGGCATTGGCGGCTTATCATGCGCGGATTCCCCTGGAGCATCGTCTCTCCTTTGGCATTGGCATTCATACAGGGGAAGCTGTGGTGGGGAATGTGGGCGGCCCTTTCCGCCAGGATTATTCGGCGATTGGCGACGCGGTTAATCTGGCCAAACGGCTGCAAGAGTTGGCGCAGCCGGGCCAGGTGCTGATTTCCAGCCCGGTCTACGCCGCAGTCGCCGCCTGGGCGCAAGTCGAAGCCCTGCCGCCGATGCAAGTGAAAGGTCGGCGGTCGGTGGAGCAGATTTATGCGCTGCGTTGGGAGCAGGCTGCTTAAAAGGCATTCCCCACAATGTAGGATAGGCTTCCAGCCTGTCCGCGCCAACTAAGGGGTCATCTAAACATTACTACCCTCTGGGAACTTATTTCTGGACATTCACGAAGAGTTTGTGTTACAGATTTTCATTCCTGCTGGCAAGAGCCGCTCGTGCCATCTCCCGTGTCAAATGTCTGCGTTATTTCACCCTGCCTCCTGTCTTAATCGGTTCGCCGGTAATGGGTGCTGCGCCCCCGTCCCTGGCGCACGATGAGGCCCCATTTGATAAGCTTGTTGAAATCCAGTGTCCGCGTCGCTTTAGCCCGGTCGGTCAGGGCGGCATACGCTTTGTCGGTGATAAAACCGTATGCGTCAATATGGTTTAGAATCAACTGGTGATGAAGCTGTAAGGTGTTATCTGGCGTGGCTTGATACCGTTCCAGTTGTTTCTCCACGCGACGCAGTTCGTCTAAAATGCCCTCGGCAAAATATTCCAGCCAGGGGGTGAAATCGAGAGCGTCAACGATCTCGTAATAATTACCAAAGACGCCTACCTGTCGAAAGTAGCGGCTCACGTTTTGATTGTAATAATTCTCAAAGCTAAACAGGTTGAACGTGTCTATCCCCAATCCGGCTAAGAGCAGTTTGGTGGCCAGGCGCGTTGTGCGCCCGTTGCCGTCCATAAATGGATGAATGATCACCAACTGCTTGTGGAACAGCCCGGCCAGAATGATCGCGTCCAGGGTAGAACGATTCGCCGCTGTAAAGGTCAGCAGATCATCTACCAGGGCGGGCACGTCGGCGTGATCAGGCGGCAGGTATACCACTTCCCGCGTGCGCGGATTGTGGATGATAACCGGTTCGCGTCGGAACTGACCTGATTGGTGTGCCGGCAGCAACCCCGCTGTTACCTGCTGGTGAATAGACAAGAGGAGAGAGGGGGTCAACGATCGTTCCCATTCTCCGCGCAAGGCCGCCAGCGCCTGATTATAATTTAATACCTCCCGTTCACTCTGCCGCGCCTGGTCGGGCCTGTTTTTGAGCAGCCGCTTGACCTCGGTCAGGGGCAGGGGATTGCCTTCAATGCTGGTTGAGGCATAAGTGGAGACCGCTTCCGCTTCCGTTTGGAACTGCGCCAGGACGACCTCGG
>CAZDSN010000234.1:0-6306 GCA_964507675.1 uncultured Ardenticatenaceae bacterium
TGGTGAGTGGCGAGTGGTCAGTGGTCAGTGAAGCCACTGCCAAACCGCCCACAAAACCAATCTGCGCAAATCTGCGAAATCCTGATTATTTTCATTGATGATGGTGCGCCGCGGCCCATGGTGTCTCCTTAAAAAGTAGTGGTGAGTGGCGAGTGGTCAGTGAAGCCACTCTGACCCGTCCACAAAAGCAATCTGTGTGAATCTGCCTGATCTGTGAAATCTGCGATGATATTTTCATCCATCGTCTATTCACGGCTGCGGATGCGGGCCATGAAGTGGCTGTGCGCCCAGCGACCATCGCCAAAGGAAAAGAAACGCCTGATACCTTCGTGGACGAAGCCCTTCTTCTCGTACAGGCGCACGGCAGCCGGGTTATCTGTAAATACGTCTAGCTCGACGCGCTTCAAATTGAGCCAGTTGTCAGCCAGGTCAAGAATAGAATCCATAAGCTGCGAACCAATACGTTGGTTCCAGTAATCCTGGTGCACCATCAACCCCAGGCCACCGGTGTGCAGCAAGCGGGGATTGGGGGGCTGCCACAGGCTGACGTGGCCCACGACCTGACCCTGGAGCAAAGCAACGAAGCGGTACATACCTGGCAGGTTATCATCAAAACGTTGTTCGATAGCGTCTATTTCCATGCTGGGGATTTGGGATGTGCCCCGGCAAACAGCAGGCTGGCGAAACAGGTGGTAAAGACCTTCGAAGTCCTCGCGGCGAGGTGGGCGAATAATAATGGGAGTGGGGATGCCGGCATTTTCTCGTTCAGACGAAAGCGGCGGCGCAGCCGGCAGTGATTGGGCGGCAAAATCCGGGCGGAGGCGAGCCATGACGTATTCATCGGCCCACCGCCCGCCGCCATATGCGGCATACTGCCGGCAGCCTTCAATCTCAAAACCAAACTTCTGGTAGAGGTGAACGGCTGCGATATTGTCCGTCATTACCTCTAGCTCCACCCGCTTTAAGTCCAGCCAGTTATCGGCTATGTCCATAGCGGCGGCCATCAGCCGGCTGCCCACGCCCTGGTTCCAAAAAGCGGGAGCAACGTAAATACCCAGGCGGGCAGCATGGCGGCGGCGGGGATTCCGTTCCAGGGTCAGGCTGATGTTGCCCACCACTTCTTGCCCCACCTGCGCCACCAGGCGGTGCTGTTCGGGACGGTGATTCTGCACGTGCGCCAGCGTTTCCGCCAACGCCATGCTGGGCAGTTGCAGCAGGTTTCGCGCCACTTCTGGCAGCGTAATAATGCGGTATAAATCCTCCGCATCTTCCCGCCGCAGCGGTCGAATCACAATTTCACCCTTCATCCTTCATCCTTCTACCTTCTTCCTTCTCAAATGCCGTAGCTGCGCCACTTGCGGTCTACCAGCGCCTTGATCTCCCCACTCATTTCGAGTTCCGCCGGCCAGCCGCGATCGTGCCCATCTGCCGCCCCTTTGGCGGTCGCATCAATACCTATCTTACCGCCGAAGGAGTCGCGCACGGCGGAATGATCCAACTGGTCTACTGGGCCATCTACAATGACCGTATCCCGCCGCCAATCCACATTGCCCAGCACGCGCCAGGCCACCTGGGACAAATCATGTACGTTGATGTCCTGATCCACAACAACGATGGCTTTGGTAAGCATCATCAGGCCCAGACCCCACAGGCCATAGATGACTTTGAACGGGTGGCCTGGATACCGTTTCTTAATGCTGACAATGATCAGGTTGTGGAAGACGCCTTCTGCCGGCATATTCACGTCCACGATCTCTCCCTGGAAAATCTTCATCAACGGCAAAAACAGCCGCTCCGTGGCTTTGCCCATCCAGTAATCTTCCATGGGCGGCTTGCCCACAATCGTCGTCGGATAAATGGGGTTCTGGCGGTGGGTGATAGCCGTGACGTGGAACGTGGGGAAGGTATCGGCAGGGGTATAAAAGCCTGTATGGTCGCCAAACGGCCCTTCCAGCCGCTGGTCGTTGGGGTCCACGTACCCTTCGATGACGATTTCGGCGTTTGCCGGCACTTCCAACGGCTGCGACACACAATCTACAAACGGCACCGGCTTGCCGCGCAGCCAGCCCGCCAGTAAATATTCATCAATGCCCGGCGGCAGCGGGGCGCTGGCGCACCACATTTGCGCCGGGTCGCCGCCCAGGACTATGGCGGCGGGAATGGCCGGCTTATTTAACTGGCGCGCCAGGTGTTCATGTTCCGCGCCGCTCTTGTGCCGCTGCCAGTGCATGGCCGCCGTTTTGTCATCGTATATCTGCACGCGGTACATGCCCACGTTGCGCTGGTTGGTCACCGGGTCGCGGGTAATGACCTGCATCAGCGTGATGTAGCGCCCGCCATCATCGGGCCAACAGCGCAGCGCGGGCAGGCTGTTGAGCGAAGCGTCTTCCCGATACACCACTTCCTGGCAGGCGCCCTGGCGCACCTTATGGGGTTTCAAGCCAACGGCGCGCAGCGCGCCAAACAAATCGGTGGCTCGCTCAATCGTGGCCCCCAACCCCTGCGGCAGCTTCATGTCAATCAGCGCCGCCAGATTGTGGTTAAGCTGTTCCAGATTTTCTACGCCCAGGGCCATCGCCATGCGCTTTTCGCTGCCAAAGGCATTAATCAGCACAGGCATGTTATACCCGGCGACATTCTCAAACAGGAGGGCTTTGTTGTGGGCTGCCGGCATCTTACTCACGCGATCCGTGATTTCCGTAATCTCCAGGTCGCGATTCACGGGAACCGTTATCCGCTTCAGTTCGCCCGCTTTTTCCAGGGCGTCAATAAAGTCCGAAAGATGTTTATAAGCCATGATAATGGTCGTCAGGTTACCATAAACAACTATGCGGTAAGCGTGCCCACAGTTGTCGTTAGCCAATTCAGCCAGACGCAGCATTATAGCATACGTTAGCGGTCAAGATACATAGCCCATAAGGTTTACAACTTTCAAAATATTTTGAAAGTTTGCGTGAATGTTATCACAAGAGGAGAATGCCGGCAATAGGTTACCCCAACCAATCTACGTTTTAGATAGATGGGCGACGGCTGTCTAAGCCGCTTCATTTTCCGCCCCGAATATGCTACACTACTTTCATGAGCGAAACAGACAACCCTCTCAAACTGCTCATCACAGAATATCGAGATGTATTCGCCGCCTGGCTATTGCACCGCGCAGTCCGCCATGTACGCCCCCTCAATGTAGAGTTCCCGGCCCAGGGAGCGCGCAGCGATCTCTTGTTTGAGGTTACCGACCAGGCAGGCGACCTCATCTATCTGCATATTGAACTTCAAGGTCCACGCTCACCGGAACCCATGCCCCTACGCATGCTGGACTATCTGGCACGGATCATCCGACGCGAAATTGGCATACCAACAGGAACGCAGGCGGCACGGTTACACAGCGTCGTTATCTACGTTGGAGAGGGCGCAGGACGTGATGATTCCGGCCAATATGAAGTTCTAGGACTGGGTGGGGTTAGCAGTATACGCTGGCAATACGAGCCGCTGCGACTTTGGGAAATGGAAGCCGAGGCATTGCTGGCGCTGGACAATCCGGCTTTGTGGGCGTTAATTGGACAGACGCGAATGCCGCAGCCAGAACAAGTCTTGCCGCAAGCGATTGCAGGCATCCGGCAAATAGACGAAACCCAACACGAAAAAAGATTATTAGCGGCACTGGTAAGTTTGCTGCCAAACGAAGAGGTAATAAAGATGGTAGAAAAGTTCCTGGAACAAGATGATGAGTTGTTGTTGGATACCCCCTACCTGCGCAAAATGCGTCGCATAGGCTGGGAGCAAGGTTTGCAGGAGGGCCGGGTAGAGGGAGCGGCAGAAGGGCGAGCAGTGGCTTTACGCGAAGCTATTCTGGATGGCATCGTCTACCGTTTTAATCCGCTTGCGTCGGAGTATCGCGACCTCCAGGCAATACTAGAGCAAATCACCTCGTCTGCCACCCTGCGCCTTTTGCACAATGCCTTATTTAGTGCGTCCGATTTCGCGGCGTTTCGGGCGTGGGTAAGCCATGAAAGTAAAGAATAGTCGTAGAACAATTGATAAATTGTAACCCAAGTTGCCACCCTCAAGAATGTATAATTAGAATAGCCCATGAAGTCTCATTAAGGCACCCCAAACCGTATGGAAGAGAAGCCATTAGAGGTGCGACGCACTTTGAAAGTGCGTCGCACCTAGGGGGCTAGGGCACGATGCTGCCAATCCAGTAGCCAGATACGCCCGATCCATCCTGGCACATGCGCCAGCCGCGCACCTGGCTGGCGCTGATGAAGCGGCCAAAGGCGTGTACGTCGCAGGCTGTGCCGGGGTCAGCCTGGAAGTTAAAAGCGGGGGGGGATTGTTGGAAGCTCCACGTGCCTGTGTCCCCATTCTCATCCACGTACACGCCGCCAGCCAACAGCGCGTAGCGCCCCATGCCGCTGCTGCCATTGTTCAACACGTACTGCGTGCTAAAGGTTAAGACGGTCTGCGCCCAGTTGGCTTCATAAGCGCCAATGTCGCAAGCTGCGCCTTGCGGACGAACCACGCCGCGCTGGTCCACGCCGCTGATAGGGGGGGCGGCGCAGGTGGCGTTGCTGCCTTTGTTGATGGCCGGGCTGCCGGGCAGCAAGGCGTGCGTTTCGTTGGGGCCGCCGTTGTCTTTTAGCTGGCCCAACAGCGGATTGGTGTTCACCAGGTCGCTGGCCTGGATGAACTGGCAGTCGTTATGATCCTCCAGGTTGTTGCCCTGTGAGGTAAGCGTGCCCTGGAAGTTATAACAGCTTGATTTGCCAGGGGAAGTGTTGTCCCCAATTAACGTATTCTTAAAGGTGGTGGTGGCGCTGACGTTGAACTTCAGGTTAGCCAGGCCGCCGCCGCTGCCATTGGCGCTGTTGTCGGCAATGGTAGTGTTGATCAAGGTCAGCGAACTGGCTGCGTTCAAGCCAACGGCCATGATGCCGCCGCCAAAGCCGCTGAAATCGGTGGGACCGCCGCTGCCATTGGCCTCGTTGTGGCTGATCGTACTGTTGGCAATGGTGGCAATGCCATTCACCAGATAGACGCCACCGCCGTTGCCCAGAATGAAGCCTGTGGCGCTGCTGGTCGTGTTATAGCTGACAGTGCTGTTGGTCAGATTGAGGGTGGCAATCAGATTGGTGGGCAGGTCAATGCCGCTGGTAATACCGCCGCCATCTACGGCGCTGTTGTGGCTGATGGCGCTGTGGTGGATGGTCAGATTAGCCTGGGCATTGGAGGTGCCGCGGAAGAAGCTGTTCTGGATACCGCCGCCTAGCCCTTCCGTATGATCCAGGCCGTTGGCGGCATTGTGGCTGATAACGCTGGCGTGGATCGTGACATTGGCGGCGCGGCCCGTGTTGGCGGCGTTGTCAATGCCGCCGCCGCCCAACCCCTCCACCGTGTTGTAGCTGACGTCAACGTTGCTCAGTTCCAGGGTGGCATTCCCTTCGATGGCGTGGTTGGCGATGCCGCCGCCGACCCCTGGGTCGGCGTCAAGGGTGCTGCTGTTGCCCGTCACAGCCAGATCGGTGAGGGTGACGCTGCCGCTACGGTTGTAGATGCCGCCGCCAGCGTTGGTAGTACTGTTGTTGCTAACGCTGCCGCCGGTGAGGCTGGCGGTAGCGCCGCTCCAGTTGCTCAGACCGCCGCCGCTGCTGCCGCTGGCGTTGTGGAGCAGGGAGGTGTTGTTGAGGGTGAGCGTGCCGGCATTGTACACCCCGCCGCCGCCCACGCCTGTCCCATCCGTATTGACCAGCCCGTTTTGCACGGTCAGGTCATTGAGGGTCAGATTGCCGGCAGCGTTCACAAAAAACAGACGGAAATCAGGCGTGCCTGGGACAGCGCTGCGTTCAATAACGGCCCCATTCCCATTCAGGGTCATGGAACTGGTGATGACAGGCAGCCCTGTGCCGTCGTCGGTGTTATTGTGCGGCACCGTCAGGGTGTAACTGCCTGCTGCCAGTTCAATCACGTCGCTGCCCGCGCCCGCCGCACAATCCACATGGGTAGCGGCGTCGTTGTTGGCGTTAACCATAGCTTCCATCAGCGAGCAAGCGCCATCGGCGTTGATGTCAGGGATAAAAGTCGTAACCACAATGGTGGCTGCAGGCGTACGGCTGGTAGCCGCCGCTGCATGACTCCATGGCAGGGCCAGCAGGCCCAGCCAGAGAAAGGATAGCAGCAATTGGCGATTCATAGGTTTACCTCCCGGAACGCTCCCCTTAATTCTCCCCCAGATACACCTTGCGCACCATTTCGTTGGCTTGCAGCTTTTCTGCCGAATCTTCTAACACGATCTTGCCGCTTTGCAGC
>CAZDSN010000235.1:0-6294 GCA_964507675.1 uncultured Ardenticatenaceae bacterium
CGCCTCATCTTGAGGCGCGACGATTTGCTTATGGTCACGTCCCTTTATACCTGGGGGTGGCGGTCACCCGGCTGGTGGAGTGGGCCAGTCCGGCGCTGCGTTCCTGGCTGCCGGCTGATTGGCCGCTGACTCGTGACATCCTCAATGGGGCCGGTCGCATCGAATTTGACCATCTGACACTTGTGGGGCGGCTGCTGACAGCGCTGCTGGATGTGGGTACGGTGATTTTGCTGTTTCTGTTGGGACAGCGCTTGTTTACGCCGGTTGTGGGGCTGCTGGCTGCCGCTTTCCTGGCTGTGAATGTGATGCACATTCAACTGGCCCATTTTTGGACGGTTGACCCATACGTTACGTTTTTCGCCACAGCAGCCATATACGGTATGACGGTGGCCCTGGAACGCCCTCGTTTTCTCTGGCTGGCGGCGGTTTTTATCGGCCTGGCAGTCGGGTCCAAGTTTGCCGGCATTTTCCTCCTTTTCCCTCTGGCGCTGTTATGTTGGTGGCGCGGGCAGACTTTCTGGCAGCGGGCGCGCCGCTTCTTGCTGGCGGTTCTGGCGGCTACGGTCGCTTTCGCCCTGACCAATCCATTCGCAGTTCTGGATTTCACCTGCCAGATCGTCTCTCCAGAACTGCGCTGGGGACCGTTGACGCTGCCGGCCATCAATTGGGGCAACTGCTTTGTGGAGAACCTGACGCGCCAAAGCTACATGGTCAGCGGGCAGTCGGACGTCGGTTTTGCCCGGCAGTATGCCGGCACAACCCCCTTCCTCTACCACCTGGAAATGCAGCTTAAATGGGGCATGGGGCCGCTGTTAGCGGCGGCGGTGTTGCTGGGCCTGGTCTGGCTCTTGGGACGTATCTGGCGGCGGCAGACGCAACCGGGCTTGTGGCTGGCGTTGGCCTGGGTTGTGCCCTTCTTTTTGTTCACAGGTGGCCTATACGTGAAGTTTATGCGCTATCTGCAGCCGGTTGTGCCTTTCTTGATGCTGGTGGCGGCGGCAGCCTTGCTGCATGGCTCCCCTCGCTGGGGGCGTCGCGCGGCCATTGCCCTGGTTGTAGTCATCACCGGCGGCTATGCGCTGGCTTTCGTCAACCTGTATGACCAGCCCCACCCCTGGACGGCGGCATCGGCCTGGATATATGAGCATGTCTCCGATGGCGAAACCATCCTGGTTGAACAGTGGGATGAACCCTTGCCCGCGGCCATGGAAATGGGCGGCGCTTATTACACGGCTGACCGGTACCAGGGGGACGAACTCACCTGGTTGACCGGCGCGGATGCGTTTGACACGGAAGCCAAGCTGGCAGCTAACCTGGAACGGCTGGCCGCAGCCGATTACATGGTGATTGCTTCCAACCGGGTGTATGGCGTTGTGCCCCGTTTGCCGCAGCGGTATCCCTGGTCCAGCCAATATTATGATTTGCTATTTAGCGGCGAATTGGGGTATGAAGTGGCGTACGTGGTAGACCGCGCCCCCCATCTGGCTGGCGTTACCCTGCGCCCCGACACTTTTACCTGGCCAGGCCTGACGCCGCCGGCAGCGGTGCAGGCCTATCTGGGGCAAAATGCGGGTACTCTGCTAGACATCCACCTGGGCCGCGCCGACGAGAGTTTCACCGTCTACGACCAACCCCTGACCATTATTCTGGCTAATGTCCGCCGCCTGTCAGCGACAGACATGCGCCGCTTCTTTACTTCCCCGCCACCACCGGCAGCTACCCTCCCATGACCCGTCGCTACCTTTTATTGACTGTTTTTATTGCCGGCATGTCCACCCTGGCCATTGAATTCACCGCCAGCCGCATGTTACAGACCGTTTACGGCACTTCCAACATTGTCTGGGCCAACGTCATTGGCTTTGTGCTGCTGTTTCTCACCGTTGGCTACTTCCTGGGGGGCTGGCTGGCCGATAAGTTCCCGCGCGAAAACACCTTTTACACGCTGGTCACGCTGGCTGGCTTTAGCAGCATCTTTTTTCTGCTGCTTACCAGCGCCCTGCTGAAGACGGCAGCCACGGCGCTGGCAAATCTGAACGTGGGCGCGATTGCCAGCTCGCTAGTGGGCGTCGTTTTCGCCCTGATTGTGCCCATCACCCTGTTGGGCTGCGTTTCGCCCTTTGCCATTCGTCTGGCGGTCACGGATATAAGCCAGGCCGGACGGATCAGCGGGCGCATTTATGCCATTTCCACCTGGGGCAGTTTGTTGGGAACGTACCTGCCTGTACTGCTGCTGATCCCGCTGGCGGGCAGCCGTATGACGGCTCTCATTTTTGGTTCGCTGCTGCTGTTAGTCGGGTTAGTCGGTTTGTGGCGGACGCAGCGGCGCGTGAGCGGCTTGACCCTGCTGCTGCCATTGCTGCTGTTGCCTTCGCTGCGTTGGGCGGCGGGCCCTATCAAGCAATATCCGGGACAACTTTTTGAGACGGAATCCGCCTACAACTACATCCAGGTCGTGCGCGTTAGTGGCTGCAACTATTTGTTGTTAAACGAGGGGCAGGCGTATCATTCATTTTATTGCGACGATGGGCGCGTGCCCCGCGTCTCGGTGTGGAGCATGATGCTGGCCGCGTCCTATTTTTATGAAGAGGCGCTGCCGCCGCGCAATCTGGCTGTCATTGGGTTGGCTGCCGGCACAATTCCGCAGCAGTACACCCAGGTTTATGGCCCAATTCCGGTGGATGGCATTGAACTAGACCCGGCCATTGTGCAAACCGGGCGTGACTATTTTAATTTGCGCCAGCCCAATATTCGCGTCATCATTGGCGATGGCCGCTATGAACTAAACCGCCTCACCCGCCGCTATGACGTGATCACCCTGGATGCGTACAAAGTGCCCTACATTCCCTGGCACTTGACCACCCAGGAATTTTTCCGCGAAGTGCGCGCCCATTTGAGCCAGACAGGTGCGGTAGCCATCAACGTGGGACGGGTCCCCCAGGATCGCCGCCTGATTGCAGCCATGACGGCGACTTTGTTGACGGTGTTCCCCTCGGTGCATACCATTGACGTGCCAGGATCGTTGAATACAATCCTGGTAGCGACGGTGCAGCCGACAGATGCCGGCAGTTTGCGCCGCCACGCCGCCCAACCAGGCGACGGCGCCCCGCCCCTGCTGCGCGATGTGCTGCAAACCGCCGCTGCTAACCTGGTGCCCACCGCGGCATCCACTGTCGTTTTTAACGACGAGCGGGCGCCTGTGGAAACCATCATTGATTCCCTCGTTATTCGCTATCTCTTGCAAGAAGGGCCGGCAGCTTTGCCAGGACTGGGGGGATAGCGCCGTCAAGGAACATCATCGTGAACAACACACTGGCTAAAATTATGCAGGGGCTGGTCATTCTGGCTATGCCTCTTTTACTGGGCTTTGGTAGTTTCCGCCTGATTATCAGTGACGCTTACCCCCGCTATGAGTATGCCAAAGCCTCTTTCCCCCCTGATTATGCCTGGACAAACGAGCAGCGGCTGGCGCTGGCGCTGGTGGCTGTGGATTATCTGGGGCGCGCGGATAAGGCGGACGATGTGATTTATCTGCTAGAAGAGCAGGTCAAGCCAGGCACGAATGAGCCGCTCTACAACGAACGGGAAATCGGTCACATGCTGGATGTCAAACGGGTGGCCGATGGCTTGATCCGGCCTCTAAGCTGGCTTGGTCTGGTGGGCGTGGGTATAGGCGTCGTGGCTTTGTTAGCGCTGGACCCATCCCGTCGCCGTTTATACAAGGGAGTCATGTGGGGCGGGGCGTTGACAATGGCGATTTTGTTGGGTATTGGCTTGTTCTTGATGGTGGGCTGGAATACCTTTTTTGTCGCCTTCCATGATTTGCTTTTCCCGGCTGGCACCTGGACATTTCCCCTGACCGATTCGCTCATCCGCCTGTTCCCCGAGAAATTCTGGTTTGACTTTGGCGTGATTCTGGTGACGGCTATCTTTATGGAAGGGAGTCTGGCGGCTGTGGTCGGGTATTTGCTGTTGAAGAAAGGTAAAAGATGAAGTACGTTGTGGTAACGGGGGTTTCCTCCGGAATTGGAAATGGCGTGACCAGGGAACTGCTGGCGCATGGCTACCACGTTTTTGGCAGCGTGCGCCGTGCTGCGGATGCGGAACGACTGCAAGCAGAACTGGGCCCGAATTTCACGCCGTTGTTGTTTGACGTGACTGACGTGGCGGCTATAGCGGCGGCGGCGCAGCAGGTAAAAGAAGTGGTGGGGGATGCGGGGCTGACGGCGTTGGTAAACAATGCCGGCATTGCCGTCACCGCTCCCGTGATGCACGTGCCCCTGGCTGAACTGCGGCAGCAGTTGGAGATCAACACTGTGGGCGTGCTGGCAGTGACCCAGGCATTTTTGCCCTTGCTGGGTGCGCGCCGGGATGCGCCCCATCCGCCGGGCCGCATTGTTACCATCACCAGCACCGCGGGCAAGATCGTCTTTCCCTTCTATGGCGCGTATGGCGCTTCCAAGCATGCTGTAGAGGGCATGATGGAAGCGCTGCGGCGAGAACTGGTCATGTATGGCATTGGCGTGGTGGTAGTCGGCCCAGGCTCCGTGCAAACGCCCATTTGGGATAAGCAGGGGAAGAAAGATTTCTCCGCCTATACGCACACCGATTACGCGGCGGCGTTGGCGAAGCTGGAAGAGTTAATGACCCGCATGAACGATGCCGGCATGCCCCCCGCCCGCATGGGGCGCGAACTGCGCAAAATCATCGAAACGCCCCGCCCCAAAGCCCGCTACGGCATCTACAACAACTGGCTGCTGGCCTGGTTCCTGCCCCGCTGGACGCCCTTCCGCCTCTTCGACCGCATCGTCGCCGGCCAACTGGGAATGCGGCGCAAACCGTAAACCGGGTCTGGCAGCATGTATTGCGGGATGGAGCAGTTCAATTTCTCCCAGAAGTTGAACTGCTATTCTGGACTGCCCTCCAACACAAACTCGATGAAGTTGGTGCGGTAGGCGAACACCCAGAACTCCTGGGTGATTTTGCGTCCGTTTACTTGAATCGTGGCCTCATAATAGCCAGCGACCACGTCATCCAGAGCGAAGTTTTCGCCCCAACTGTCATCTGGATTGACACTGTTGCCGGCATAACTGGTTGTCGCATAGTAAGCGGAGGTGGGGGCGTCTATCCGGCGCAGGCTGACCGGTACTTCCTCGGCCAGGACGCCGTTGGGCCAGGTGACCCGCCCGGCCACGGTGCCCCGATCCGGGAACGGGTACAGCCACAACAGTGGGTTGCGCGTGGATTCATACGTATTGGCCCCCACCCGCACTTCAAAGTGCATGTGTGGCCCATCGGCTACGCCGGTGGCTCCAGATAGTCCCAAGACATCGTTGACGTTAATGTGCTGCCCTGGCTGCACGAACACCTGATTCAGATGTCCATGGAGGGTGTAGACAGGCTGCCCGTTTAGCTGTGTGTCCAGTTCCACCACCACCAGGTTGCCGTAAAAGTTGGTCGTCTCGCCATAAGCGGCATCGCTGTCACTGCCGGCAACGACCACTGTACCGCTGGCTGCCGCCAGAATTTCTGTGTTATAAGGTACGTTAAACTCTACCCCATGGTGAGGCCGTAGTGTGCCGCCGCGGGTGCTGCCGTACGGGTAGGTTTTGTCCGTCCAGACAATGCCACCTTCGGCCACGGGCCGCCGCAGCCAGTAATGTTCGCCGGCTGGCGTGTTGGGCAGGGCAGGTGGCGTAAAAGTGGGCAGAGGGGTGGGGCTGGCTGTGCTGGTGGGGGCTGGGGTGGCCGTGTGGGAGGGTGCAGTTGGCGGCGGCGTGGCCGTAGCCGGTGGGGCTGCCGTGGGCAGGGCAAAACTGCGCTGCTCTTGCTGCGGGGCGGCTACGGTGTAGATGACCACGGGTTTGACGTCGGTGGCTGTGGGTTGGGCGATGATCACTGCCGGCATAATGGCCGCTTCCGACGCCACCGTTTGCCCCTGGCAGCCCGCCAGCAGCCAGGCTGCCAACAACCAGATCAGTCCCCCGATCCCTTTCAACTGTTTTGTGACATTCATTTTATCAGGCATACAACCGCCAACTTTACCCCGAAAGTAGCAGATGACCAAAATAATAGTTAATTGTTGAATGGGTTAATTGATGAATGTTAATGACGCTGCGTAGTGCCCATTAACCATTCATCCATTCACGAATTCACGAATTCACAAATTAACTGTTTTCCCCTCTTCTCACGCAAACCCGCCGCGCTCGCCCGCCGTGGCCACGATGGCTTCCGCCAGGGCGCTGGTTTCAGCGTACAGCCCATTGGCTTCAGCGACCCATGCCTGGGCCAACGCCT
>CAZDSN010000236.1:0-6279 GCA_964507675.1 uncultured Ardenticatenaceae bacterium
AGCATGGTGTGCAGATCATGTAGTGGATGCGCCCAATTGTGAATCAGGGGCTGGATGGAGGTTTCCAGGAGAGGCTGGCTGTGTGTGAGGGCAATTGCTGCCGGCAAACTTTGTCCGCGCTCCACGTAAGGTTCGTCAAATGCGCCTGCGCTGCTGCGTAAAAAAACCTGACCACCGCTGGCTTTGGTAACCAGAATGGCTTCGTTTAGAATTGCCGGCAATATATCATCCAAGCTTAGCGTGGCATTCAACTTTTGCACAATGCGCGTCAGCGCTTGAAGCTGGTCGTTGATGGCGGCTGGCTTAGATTGATCAGCGTCGGTGATAGGAGCGAGATTAACGTTTATCTGTACGAACTCTGTCTCACCCAGGTTGACCGGGCGCGTTTCCAGGTGTAGATTGTTCCCAGGGAGGTGGAGATACGACTCTGAAGGCGGCGCCAGGAGATGATACCAGGTATCTTGGGGAGCGACAGATGCAAATAGTTCTGCCAGGGAGTCTGGCTGTTCCCCCATGCCCAATAGCTGATAAGCGGCTGAATTGAGGTAGATAATTGAGCCATCAGTCTCAACCACCAGCACGCCCTCGTTCAAATTGTCGAGGAAATGCCATGTGTCAACTGCGGTCAAATTTGAATACATTGCTGATCCTGTACACGCTGCCGGTTCGTCGGTTGCGGCGTTTTAATCGGTCGCTTGATCCAGTTTGCGCATCTCGGCCGCGGCTTCAGTGATTTCCCGAATATCGGAGAAGCGCTGAGTCTCGCTGTTGACCACACCCAGGGACAGGTTCATGAGAGGTTCCAACTGGTCACCCACCATGATGCCACCTTGTTCTCTGTCAATAAAGTTATAGTGGGTTTTGATACCTTCACGGAAACGCTGGCGCAGCGTCTCCACCAACTGCCTGGTGTCTCTGGCTTGAGTAATAATAATGAAGGTGTCGGCGCTGGGCTGACCGATAAAATCATCAGGTGTGCCATGTATATCAACGACTTCATTGAGCAGCAGCGACGTGAAGCGCATGACTTCATCGCTGGCCACGAATCCATAAGCGTCGTTGAACGGCCCAAAGTGGTCAATACCTGCCAGAATCAAAGCCCAACCCTGGGTGCGCATCAACCGGCGCAGTTGATCCTCAATCAATCGCCCGCTGGGTAATCCGGTGCGCGGGTCTGTCATGTTCGTGCGCTGGTGAATCAGAATGGCATTTTTAACCCGCAGTTTGAGTTCTTCAATGTCAAATGGTTTGGTAATGTAGTCGTCTGCGCCCAATTCCAATCCGGCGATGCGGTCGCTGCGTTCATCTTTTTGGGTTAAAAAGATGATGGGGATGCGGCTGGTGCGTGTCGCCGTGCGCAGCTCGCGACAGACGGTGTAGCCATCTTTATCAGGCAGCATAATGTCTAGCACGATCAGGTCAGGAAGCTGGCGGCGACACATTTCCAAAGCTTCATCGCCCCGAGCCGCCACATCCACCTTGTAGCCCTGGCCGTTAAAATAGATTCGCAGCATATTGGAGATGTCGAAATCGTCTTCTACGACCAAGATACGACCGCTGTTCCCATTACTCATAATAACGATTTCCTTTAATAGCCATGCGGACTAATCTTAGGAGGTCTTTGAAATTCTGTCTATTCATGACTAGAAGCCCCTTAATCGCGGCAATTCTATCAATGGTGTGGTGATGTGACAATGCAAGGGAATACCTTGCCAGAGTCTATCTGACGGCTAAAAGGCGCCAACAGTGCCAATATTACCTGATTCCGCGCAGGCGACACCGTTAAGCTGCCGTTAATTTGTATTGACTGGTCCTTATTTCCTACTGGAGTCTGACAAATATGAGAGTCTTTTCTGGAACGTCAAACGATTCTGAAAATCGTTCTACGTGGAGAAAGTGTCTGGTTCTATGGGAATTCAGGAGACCTCGCCCTGGCGAGGGTACAATCGAGGATAGGGGTATTTGCCAGTAAATTGATGGTGGTCGCTTTCTTCGTAGGTGACGTTGCTATGAATAAAGCTGCGGTCATCTTTAGCCAGGAGGACAACATCCGACTCAATGGTGCGGGCAGGCATCATGTACAAACCTGAACTGAGGCGGCAATGGTGGCCCACACACCCCCCCAGGACGATCATGCCTGTTTCTTCCAGACCTTGCTTGCCATAAGCCCGCAGCGGGGCAGGTACGACGTTAAAATCGGTGAAGGTGCTGCCTGCGCCAATGAATGAATCACGCCCTACGACGCACAATTGGAGGCATGTGTTTTGAGCCACCATGGAACGTTCCATGAGTGTTGTCATGAAGAGGGATGCCCGAAATGGTAAAAAGCAGCCGTCCCCAACCACGCTGAGCATCAACTGGCAGCCCTGCGTAATGTTCACGTTGTTGCCAATGATGCAGTTATCAATGACTACGCCTGGTCCAATGGTGACGTTGTTGCCAATGGTGGTCATGCCGTGAATCGTGGCTGTGGGATCAATGTTGACATTGTTACCGACGTGCACCACTTCGGAGGTGTCCAGCACCTGCCGTTGTTCTAGCATAGCCCGAAACAAAATACGCAACTTGAAACGCCAATCCCGATCTACTTTTTCTTCGGTGATGATACCTCGAGCAAAGACGCCAAAGAGAATGTCTATAATAAAAACGTGCGTCCAACTTTCTAGCGAAACAAATGCTTTGCGAGGCAGTTGGTAAACCAGGTCGCCTGTTTCCGTAGCCATATAAGGAGGTACGTGATAGTAGCCGATTTCCCGTGATTCTGTATCAATGACCAGGGGTTTGGCGATAAAACTTTGTGAGATGCCCTGAGGCAGGTACCACATTTCTGCCAGCACCAGATCGCCCTGTCGTTGAAATGAGTGGGCCAGGGGCAGCATGTGGACGGCTACGGCCGGATCATCAGCCCGGAAGGCGAGACGCACGGGCTGGTGCGCCGCGCGGGCGCGGGTGATAAATTCGTCAATCAGAGCTTTGTTGAAGAAGAGATTGTCTCGATGGGCCAGGGCTTCAACTTTTTCGTGGCCTTCGGCGCGCTGAGCAATGTCCCAATCAGGATATTCCCGCTCTTCAGTGGTGTAGGGACTGAGTGTATCCCGTTGGTGCAGCCACAGTGGTTTGTTCAGTACGCGCAAATCGCGAGCCGGCTCATTGAAGGGGTGAATATAGCTGTTTTCCGTAATGATAACCCGTCTCATGCTTGGGTTCCGGCTTGATCTGGGGCGATGGTGTCTTCGTCGTTGAGGAAACTGGTGAGGGTGTGCACAAACCTGGCGGGTTCGTCGGCCATGGGGAAGTGGCGTGAGTGCTCCATCCAGGTGATCTGAGCGGTGTGGACGCAGCAGGTCAAGATGCGGGCATTGGCGGGAGAGACAATGTTATCGCGTACGCCATAGATACCCAGGATGGGGATGCACAATGCCGGCAATTCCTCCACCAGATTCGTCTCACGTAAATCGCCAATGCTGCGAAAGAATGATTCCAGGCTGGCCCGCTGCACGTCGCGAAAGATCATCTGGCGCACGTTTCTGGAATCCCGCGCTAACAACAGGCGCATAATGGTAGAAAGAAGCAGTGGATAGCGCCATACTATCTGGGCAATCCAACCGTAACCTGCCAGCTTGAGAAAAAAATTGAGCGAGCTGCCCACCACCGGCGAGCCGACAACGGCGACCTTGCGAACGCGTTCCGCGTGACTTAAAGCTAATTGCAGAGCCACTGTCCCGCCCATGGAGTGCCCGGCGACGGGGGCGGACACAATACCCAACGATTCCATGAACTGGTTGACCATTTCGACGTAGCTCTTAATCTCAAACGAAGAGGCGGCTCCTTTGGTAGAATCCCCAAACCCCCAAAAATCCAGGGCGTAGACACGGTATTGACCTGTTTGGGCCAGGGCAAGCATAGAATCACGCCACACATCCCACGAATTGATCCAGCCATGCAAGAGGATGATAGGTTGTCCGCGACCAATTGATTCGTAGTGTAAGATCCCTTGATCCGTGACAATCGAACTCACGCTGGCCTCAGTCTAAAACCTGACTTTCAAAGTTGTGTCTTGCACCTCCGAAGTGGGCTGGCATGCTCAAACGGTTTCGCTTTCCTCTAACTGGTCTAAAATCGAGTAGAGCAAAGCCAGCAGAACTTCTTTGACGCTTTCTTTGTCCAGCGCCACGCAGGGCAGCACTTTCACATCGGGGTCCAGACGCAAGATGATGCGCAGGTCTTCGGGTTCCCAGGCATCTTCATGGTCTTGTTTGTTGGCGGCTACGACGTAGGGTGTAGCCGAGAAATCTTTGAATGTCTCCAAAATGCGCTTGGCTTCCCGAAATGTTTCTGGCTTTGTGCTATCAACCAGCACAACAAAACCTAGCATGCCTTCGGACAAAATTTCCCACATGAAGTCGAAGCGTCGCTGTCCGGGTGTGCCAAAGAGGTAAAGGATAATGTCTTCATCCGCTTCGCTTTCTTTGGCAACGGTGATGCGGCCAAAGTCCATGGCCACGGTTGTCGTTTCTTTTACCTTTTCGGCGACGCTGGTGATTTTGCGCTCAGTGGAAACAACGTCAATTTCACTGATGGAACCAATAAATTCCGTTTTGCCGGCAGCAAACGGGCCAGTGATCACCATTTTGACAACTTGCATGAGACCTTCTGTAGCAATACCAGTCGTTAGAGACTGCGAATACGGTTGATAAGACGCCTGACAACGGACCGCTTAACAGCGGGTTCGATGGGCTTAGGCGCTGGCACGCTGCGCTGCTGCTCAACCTGAGGGAGCGGCGTAGGAGCCACTGGTTTGGCCCGTGGCACGATTTCAATCAGACCCGCTTGCAGCAGACCATACACAATTCGCCGGATCTCAAAATCGCTGAGGTTGTTAGCCTTACCAATCTGGCGGATAGTGTTGCGCGGGTTAATGAATGAAACCACGCGCCACTCTTGCACTGTCAAATTGATGTTGCGCAGACGAGCATCTGGTTTATCTGTGAAGCGGAGAGAAATGTCCAGGTCTGGCAGCTCTTCCTGTAACCGTTCCCACTCCTTCAGCCGGCGACTGCCTTCCATAATGACGCTTTCCAGGTCAATGGGAATGGTAATGCGGTCTCCTGGCGGCAGTTGGTTGGCGTCAAAGCGAAACAGCCCATCACTCCAGGTGAAGAGTTTATAGACGGTGTCCAGGATGTTCTGCCGGACACTTTGAATGATGTCGCTTTGGGTAACGTAAGCTGCCTGGATGAGAAGATGACCAAGCTGTTTTTCACTGGTTCCCTGGGCGCGTTGTTCGATAAAACGCGCCTGTTCGGCTGATAATTTGCCGGCACGCTGCAACACGGCAGCCAGATTGCCATTGCTTGATTCGCCCATGGAAGCATAAATAAGCTTGCCGCCACGAAACGACATTTGCGCCATCTCATCACTATGGATAGTGAGTGTGCCCGTTTTGCGAGCCAGATTGATTAAATTGAGAAGCTGCGTTGTTGAAAAATCGCGCAGGTTGCCTTTAAGGGCCATAGTGGTAGCTCTGCCTGGTGTAAAGTGTATCCCACTACTTCAATCAACAAGTTAGGGTCAATTTTACTGGAATCCAGCTACATGCCAGGTCCGTTTCGCCACAGAAAGAAGCAAGTTGTAATCACGCACTCGACGTTATGTTGTGGCCAACATTCGTCTGGCATTATACCTGTAGCGAATAGGGGCGTCAAACCATTTTATGTCACATAGTACCTGATTGCCAGCACAAAGACCCCGATTTCATCCCTTATTTAAGCGTGTGTACAGCAAATGACAATGGTACTTTCGGGGATATTAGCCAGTAACGCCCCGTAACCCACTGGTTGACCGATTTTGGGTGCGGCATTACAATACCGCTACATAGGTGTAGTGCAAGGGGCGGTGGCGAAAAGGCAGACGCAGCGGACTTAAAATCCGCCGGGGGTGACTCCGTGTGGGTTCGAATCCCACCCGCCCTACAGCAGCAAGCCGTGGAAAACAGCCCGCATTGTTGGGCTGTTTTTGTCTCTGGTGCAGACGAACCATGATCAGGCGTGATGGTGGCATGATTGCAACAGCATTGAACCGTTTCTGGCAGGAGATGGCAGCCGCGTTGCCGGCGCTGACAGAAGAAGCCCCTCTGGTAGTAGGCGTATCCGGCGGGCCCGATTCCGTGGCCCTGTGGCACGCGCTGGCTTATTCTCGCCTGCACCCTCCCGCTAACCTGATTGCTGCTTACCTGGACCATGGTTGGCGGCCGGCGGCCCGCACCGAAGCAACCTTTGT
>CAZDSN010000237.1:0-6275 GCA_964507675.1 uncultured Ardenticatenaceae bacterium
TGTCAAATGCGCGGTAATCCGCCCAGCCTTTGAGGGACAGAACCTTGGTGATGGCCGCGGTCAGCGAGGTTTTGCCATGGTCAATGTGACCGATGGTGCCAATATTCACATGTGGTTTCTCACGTACAAATTTTTCTTTCGCCATAATTCACAACCCTCTCTTTAATATTGCTTACCTGCTTCGAAGCCGTTCGGAAATACCTTTGGTCTTTCTGACTGGCAAGATTACGGTCAGCCTGCCGGCATATGCCTTGACGCATAGGGTGACAGGCTTTGGTTCTGGCGCCAGGGCGCTTATCGCGCTCCTTTTAACACCTCGTCAGCGATTTTGGGGGTAACGCGGTCATAATGGTGAAATTCCATAGTGAACGTGCCGCGTCCCTGTGTCATGGAGCGCAAATCTGTCGCATAACCAAACATTTCGGCCAGAGGGGCATGCGCTCTGATAGACTGAATGCCTGCGGTGCGTATCTCAATGCCTTCGATGACGCCCCGCCGCGCCGACAGGTTACCCATAATGTCGCCTGTATATTCTTCGGGCGCCTCGATTTCCAGAGACATGATAGGTTCGAGTAGAACGGGCTGCCCTTTCAGGGTTCCCTCTTTCAAGGCCATTGAACCAGCAATTTTGAAGGCCATTTCAGAGGAGTCTACTTCGTGAAAAGAACCATCGAGAAGGGTTACCTTCACATCTACCATGGGATACCCGGCCAGGACGCCTGTTTCCATAGCTTCACGGATACCTGCTTCCGCCGGCCTGATGTATTCCTTGGGAATCGTGCCGCCAATGATAGCGTTTTCAAAAATAAAACCCTCGCCAGGCAACAGCGGTTCCAGACGCAAAATGACATGCCCGTACTGCCCGCGCCCGCCACTCTGGCGCACGAACCGTCCTTCGGCTTTTTCCACGGGAACAGTGATGGTCTCGCGGTAGGCTACGCGCGGCTTGCCGATATTGGCGGCAACTTTGAATTCCCGCCGCATCCGGTCAACCAGCACATCCAGGTGCAGTTCGCCCATTCCATAAAGAATTGTCTGCCCTGTCTGCTCATCCGTCTTAATCTGGAAGGTGGGATCTTCCTCGGCCAGGGCGCGCAGCGCCGTGGACAGTTTATCCTGATCCAGACTGGTTTTCGGCTCAACGGCCATAGAGATCACCGGTTCGGGGAAATCAATGGCTTCCAGGATGACGGGCGCGTTAAAGCTGCACAAGGTGTCGCCGGTGAAGGTGTTTTTAAGACCGAGAGTGGCGGCAATATCGCCGGCCTCAACGATTTTTACATCTTCACGGTGATCAGCGTGCATGCGCAGCAGACGACCAATGCGCTCTTTGCGATTCTTGGTGCTGTTCATGACTGAGTCCCCCGTGGCTACCGTGCCCGAATAGACTCGGAAATAGGCCAGCTTGCCAACGTAAGGATCGGTCACGATTTTGAACACCAGCGCTGAGAAGGCGGCGTCATCGCTGGCCATCCGTTCTTCTGGTTCATCGTTCACCGGATTGATACCCTGGATAGGGGGAACATCTGATGGGGAAGGCAGATAATCCACTACAGCATCAAGGACTTCCTGAATCCCTTTGTTGCGCAGGGCCGTCCCGCAGAGAACGGGGGTGGCTGCGCCGCGCAGCGTAGCAGCGCGCAGGGCTGCTTTGAGTTCAGCAGCGCTGATTTCGTCTTCTTCCAGATAGCGCATCATGAGTTCATCGTCCAGTTCAACGATTTTCTCTACCAGCTCTGCGCGGGCCGTTTCCGCAGCTTCTAGATGTTCTGCGGGAATGGGGAAGACAATAGGGCGAGCGCCCAGGTCATCTTCGCGCCATTCGGTGGCCTCCATGCTCATGAGGTCAACGACGGCGTAGAAATTGCTTTCCTCGCCAATGGGATATTGGACAGGGATGGGATTCCCCTTGAGACGATCACGGATCATGCCTACGGCGCGATAGAAATCTGCGCCGACGCGATCCATTTTGTTGATAAAACAAATGCGGGGTACGCCGTAGTCATTGGCCTGACGCCAGACTGTTTCTGACTGGGGTTGCACGCCGGCTACCGCATCAAAAACGACCACGCCGCCATCGAGTACGCGCAGGCTGCGCTGCACTTCGGCCGTAAAGTCAATGTGTCCGGGGGTGTCAATGATGTTGATCTGGTGATCCAGCCAGAAGGTGGTGGTGGCCGCAGAGGTAATCGTGATACCCCGCTCCTGTTCCTGCACCATGTGATCCATGGTGGCTGTCCCTTCGTGCACCTCACCCATGCGGTGGATGACCCCGGTGTAGTATAAAATTCGTTCTGTGGTGGTCGTTTTGCCGGCATCTATATGAGCAATGATGCCGATATTGCGGACCCGTTCTAATGGATAGCGCATGTCAGTTCACAAAACCTAGAAACGATAGTGGGCAAAAGCGCGGTTTGCTTCCGCCATGCGATGCGTGTCTTCGCGGCGTTTTACTGCTGCGCCTTGTTTGGTGGCCGCATCCATGAATTCGCCAGCCAGTTTTGCCGACATAGATTTGCCGCCGCGATTCCGCGCCGCAGAGATAAGCCAGCGCATGGCCAGCGTAATACGCCGCTCCGGGGCCACCTCAATCGGCACCTGGTAAGTAGAACCGCCGACGCGGCGCGGACGGACTTCAATATGGGGAGCCACATTTTGCAGCGCCTCATCAAATATCTCCACAGCCGGGCGGTTGGTGCGTTCTTCGATCATATCCATGCTGTCATAGAAGATTCGTTCCGCTGTGCTTTTTTTGCCATTGTGCATCAGGCGGTTAACAAACATGGATATATGAACACTGTTGTAACGTAAATCAGGTACAACTTCCTTTTCTTCGGGCCGGTAACGTCTAGCCATAATTCATTCTCCGTTCGTGATGGACAAATACTTATTTCTTAGGCGCTTTGGCCCCGTACTTCGACCGGGCTTTCCTGCGGTTTTCCACGCCATCTGTGTCCAGTGTGCCCCGGACGATGTGATAGCGGACGCCAGGCAAGTCTTTGACGCGGCCGCCGCGGACCAACACAACGGAGTGGTCTTGCAAACGATGGCCTTCTCCGGGGATGTACGCAGTCACTTCGATGCCATTGGAGAGACGCACACGGGCGACTTTGCGCAATGCAGAGTTGGGTTTCTTGGGCGTCGCCGTCTTGACTTGTGTACAAACGCCGCGCTTAAAGGGCGCCCCTTTGGGCTGCTGGGTGCGGCGTTGTTTGTACGTGTTATAGGTCCACTGCAAAGCCGGCGCGGTACTTTTCTTTGTCTTAGCCTTTCGCCCTTTGCGTACAAGTTGGTTGATAGTTGGCACGCTTGTCTTCTCCTAAAAAATAGCCACGAATTACACAAAAATTGGCGGCAATGATTTTACTGTCGGGGGCGTCTCACTGATGGGGAACGCCTGAAATCTGCCAAGAACCGTGCGGTAAGTCGAACGAAAAACGCTTTCCAAGCGACAAACGAAGGCCATCGGTAACTCTCACCGATGGCCTCCGGTCGGGATTCGTTTATGCTATTGGTAACTAAAGTTGGTTTCCAATCGCAGTAGGGCGGAATGGACCTGCAAATTAATTACCCAACCGTAGAAATTATTCCGAAAGGTTATTTTACTTTGTAATGCTGACCTTGTCAAACATTTTTAGCAGAAACAGGGTTTTTCATCAAAACCCTGTTTCTCGGCTGACTTTCTTTACTTTAGTGGGTACGACGGGCCAGGTCCATGAGTCCCGTGCCTACGTACTGGCGCTGCCGGTTGTCATCTTCTTTGCCGAAGTGAATCACGTCACCGGACTCAGTGACGGCTTCTACCGCCAGACCCAGGCTCTGCAATTCTTTAACCAGCACGCGGAAGGATGCCGGCACGCCCGGCTCTTCGATTGCTTCATTCTTGACAATAGACTCGTACGTCTTCACGCGGCCCGTCACGTCGTCTGACTTCACCGTTAACATCTCTTGTAGGGTGTGCGCTGCGCCATACGCTTCCAGCGCCCATACTTCCATCTCACCAAAACGCTGGCCGCCGAATTGCGCCTTGCCGCCTAGAGGCTGCTGCGTTACCAGTGAATACGGACCAGTGGAACGGGCATGCACTTTATCCTCTACTAGGTGGGCCAGCTTCAACATGTGGATGATGCCCACGGTCACCGGCTGATCAAACATTTCACCCGTCTTGCCGTCAAACAGCAACTCTTTGCCGCGCGTAGGCTGAGGTAAACCGGTGTGATAAGTCACGTCATTGGCTTTTTCCAGCAGCGTGGACAGTGGCGCCGTTTGGGGATCGAGCGCCAGCGATTCAGGCAGCCAGTCGCCATATTTCTGCAAAATCCAGGCATACCACTCACGCACACAAATCTCAATGCTGGTCTCGTTGATAGGCTGCCACTGCTGTTTGGTTAAACCGGCGGCATTTGCCGGGTACACCTGTTCTGGATCCCAACCCTGACCGCGCAGCCATTCGCGGGCGACTGAGTAACGCGCATAGGTGCGATCCACAGACAGCCGCTCGGCGTCATAACCCATTTCGCCCAGCCAGGCGCTGATGAACATGGTGCGGGCTTCGCGATCATCCTCGATGTTGTCCGTGTTGTATTCAACTTCCTTGAGCCATTCCCAGGCCCAACCGGTGGCCACGTCCCAGGCGTGGTCCATCAACCAGGCCCGTCCCAACTCGGAGGCGATTTCGCGTTCGTTGGCCCCATCAAAAACAGGAGTGATAGCGCGGAAGTCAAGGCGGTGAGCCGCCCAACCCAGGTGGGTTTCCAAAATCTGTCCCAGGTTCATGCGCCCAGGTACGCCAATCGGGCTGAGAATGATGTCCACAGGCGTGCCATCGGCCAGAAAAGGCATGTCCTCAACCGGGACGACCTTGGAGATAACGCCCTTGTTACCGTGCCGCCCGGCCATCTTATCCCCCTGGGAGATTTTGCGCCGTTGGGCAATGCTGACGCGCACCATCGTTTCCACGCCTGCCGGCAAATCGCGATCCTGCTGGCGGTTGAAAACCTGGACGTCAACTACTTTGCCGCGCGCCCCGTGAGGCAGGCGCAGGCTGGAATCTTTCACTTCGCGGGCTTTGTCGCCAAAGATAGCCCGCAGCAGCTTTTCCTCAGGGCTCAACTCTTTTTCACCCTTGGGCGTGATCTTACCCACCAGGATGTCATTGGCTTTGACGTCTGCGCCCACGCGGATAATGCCCCGCTCATCCAGGTCCTTCAGTGCATCCTCACTGACATTGGGGATGTCATAGGTGATTTCTTCAGGGCCTAGTTTTGTGTCGCGGGCTTCCACCTCATGCTTTTCAATATGAATCGAGGTGAATTTGTCGTTGTAGACCATGCGCTCGCTGACCAGAATCGCGTCTTCAAAGTTGCCGCCTTCCCAGGAAAGAAAAGCGACGACCACATCCTGGCCCAACGCCAGTTCACCGCGTTCCGTGGAGGAGCTGTCGGCCAGCACGTCGCCTACTTCAATCCGCTGTCCTTTGTTGACCACCGGATGCTGGTCAATACAGGTGCTCTGGTTGGAACGGTTGTACTTGCGCAGGTTATAGGTGCGGAGGCCGTGTTCACCCATCAGCGTGACTTCGTTGCCGGTGACGCGCAAGACCTCGCCTGGTTCGGCGGCGACCACCACCTGCCCGGAGTTGCGGGCAGCCTGCAGTTCCATGCCCGTGCTGACAATAGGCACGTCTGGGGCCAGCAGAGGCACGGCCTGGCGCTGCATGTTGGAGCCCATCAGGGCGCGGTTGGCGTCGTCGTGCTCCAGGAATGGGATCAACGCGGCGGAGACGCCGACGATCTGGCGCGGGGCCACGTCCACGTAATCCACTCGTTCGACTGAGGAGAAGCGGAACTGCTGGTTGCGCCGCACGGAGATGCGGTTTTCCATAAACTGGCCGCGGTCGTCTATCTGGGCGCCCAACTGGGCGATGGTGTACGGGTCTTCCTCGTCGGCAGACATATACACCAGGTCGTTGGTGAGGAAGGGGCGCACTTTGACCTCAGACAGGCCGGCATTCTTGATAGCCTCAAGATGTGCTGCCGTGATCGTCTCATTGGCGGCGACGATGACGTTCCCATCTGCATCCAGGATGTCCACAAACGCATCGTGGTTGATCATCTCTTCGCTGTCGCCCGCAACCGCGCTTTGTACCCGCAAGTATGGCGTCTCAATAAAGCCATATTTGTTTACCCGGCCGTAGCTGGCCAGACGCCCAATGAGGCCGATGTTCGGGCCTTCCGGCGTTTCGATGGGGCAAATTCGGCCGTAGTGGCTGTGGT
>CAZDSN010000238.1:0-1501 GCA_964507675.1 uncultured Ardenticatenaceae bacterium
GCTTCTTCCCCGCCAACAAAGCCGCTCAACTTGACCCCATCGAAGCCCTGCGACACGAATGATGGCGAGGAGTAACCGTGTTTTTCCCGAAAACCCGGTTCCTATTACCCCGGATTATAGAGAGCCTACTATTGAATCCCCCAAAAACGGTTCACTGGGCCAGCGAAAACCAATCTCTCTGAGAGCGGGGGCGTATAAACCATACGCCCCACGAGGAATGAACATGAAACGATTTCCCATCTTAATCCTATCCGCCCTTTTTCTCTTGCTGGTGGGGTGCAGCGCCGCCGGCGGCAGCGCGGTTAGCGGCAGCCCACTGTCCACCGATTATGAAGATGCGCTGCCGGTGCAATCCCAACTCATCGCCGGCACCCTGAAACTGGCGGATACCGAACAGGCCATAGACGCAGCTCAGGCTGTCGCCCTGGTGCCGCTGTGGCAGGCAGTGCAAACCCTGAACCAGAGCGAAACAACCGCTGCGGTTGAACTGGACGCCCTGTTAAAACAAATCCAGGAATCCATGAGCGCGGAGCAGGTACAGGCTATTGCGGACATGAAACTGACCCGCGCCGATTTACAGACAATCATAGAAGAAGTGGGGATTGGCTTCCGCCCTGGCGCTTTTGGTCAGGACGCGGATCAGGCGGCAGGCGAAAGCAACCGGCCTGGATTCGGTTTTCCTGGCGGCGGCATCCCCATAGCCCCGCCCATGGAGGGTAGTGATGGCGTCCCCGGCGGTTTTGCCGGTGGTCCAGGCGGGCAGGCGTTGACAGAAGAGGAGCGAGCCACGCGCATCGCCGAACGCCTGGGCAGCGAAAGTGGGGACGCGTTTGATACGTTGATGAGTCAGGCGATTTTGGCGGGATTGATTGAGCGGCTGCAAGTGATTGCCGGCATTCTCGACGAATCCGAAATGACCACCAACCGCCCCAACCAAGCGTTTGGCGCCGTGCCCGGCTTCCTCCCCCTCATTAGCGAAACCACCGGCTTCAGCGTTGAAGCGTTGCAAACAGAAATGGCTGGCGGCGCTACCCCGGCAGAAGCCATCACTGCGCTCGGCGGCGATCTGGACGCCGTGCGCGCCGCATTGATTGACGCGCTCAGCAGCCAGCCCAACGTGTCAGACGTAGAACAACAGGTGGATGACTTCCTGAACAGCGATTTTGCCCGCAGCGGGCCTATCGCCACGCCCACGCCATAGCTTTCACGACTTTTCGCCCACGAGCACCATGTTCGTGGGCGGAAACGGCAGCGGCTGCAACCCATCGTGCAACCCATCGCGGCGGCGGCGAAATAAGGCCACCTTTCCTTCCCAACGGTTCTGCACAATCCAGGGGTTCGTGTAGACGCGCGAACCCCTTTCGGGATTATTCGGATCCTCTATCACCCGAAAACCCGCCGCGCGCAGCGCCCCCTTCCACTCCGCGAAATCCCAAAAGGCAAACGCCTCATGGAGTTCGCTCTCCCAGTTATTCACGTAATCCTTCTTGCTCATAAACTC
>CAZDSN010000238.1:1601-6275 GCA_964507675.1 uncultured Ardenticatenaceae bacterium
CCTCATGGAGTTCGCTCTCCCAGTTATTCACGTAATCCTTCTTGCTCATAAACTCTACCGCGTCGCGCAGCGACAGCGCCACGTAACGGCGGCCAGCGATGGTTTCTTCGCGGTAGCTCACAGTCGTCGCCGCTTCTCGTCGCCCGTCCGCCCGCATTTGCGCCAGAAAGTCGCGGGCAAAGCGGCGGAAGCGGGCGTAGGTAGAAAGGCGAGCGAGATGGGCTTGCAGAGCGGTGTGATCTTCAAAGTGGGCGAAGATGTCCTCGTTGTCGCCGTCTTTGTCATTCAGCCAGAGCAGGACTTCTTGCTGTTTGTCAGGCGGACCAACCACATCCCGAATGACCAGACGTCCGCCAGGGCGGGTCTGGCGATATTTTAAGGCAAAATAGGCGTGGACGGTTTCCGCCTGCTGTCCATACGACCACAGTTCATGCACGGTGGAGTTGCAGATGGTGGTGTCAAACGAGGCATCATGAAACAAGGGGTGGGTGATGTTGCGCTGGTGAAAGTGTACAAAAGCGCCGCCAAACTCGCCCGCCCGCTGCCGCTCGCCGGCGCGGGCGATAAATTCCCCGGTGATTTCAATGCCAATGAGGTCGGAGTCGGGAAAGTCGCGAGCAATGGGTACAAGCAAAGCGCCATCGCCGCAGCCTTCATCTACAATTTTACCTGGCAAGATAGCGGCGCGGATGTCGGCGTATTTCAGGGCGATGATCTCATTGTGCCCCATGAGGAAAGCGTAGGAGCCGTAGTCGCGGCTGTCTGTCAGGCTGCCGGCATCATTCAGCAACGGATCGCGCCACAGTCGCAAAATGCGGCGGGGCACGTCGGGGAAGTCATGCCAGAGTTGGTAAGTGGTTGGAGCCATCTCCGCGCGAATGCCGGCATCCTCGCCCCACTGCTCCCCCTTCTCCACAATGCGTTGCAGCAATTGGATAGGCGTGTCCGGCTGGGTGGGGTGGGCGTTTTCTGCCGGCAGCACGGCAAACCCCAACCGGTCAAACATCCCCATCACCTCTTCCGTAGAGATGAGCGCCACGCAGTTCTGCGGCGTCAGCCTTAAATCCCCCTCTGTTTGCTGCTCGATCTCCTTCAGCACAATTTCCGCAAACCGACCTGTCGGCGCATAATGTGGAATGCCCAAAATGCGGTAAGAAACACCCAAAGGCGTTAGCAATTGCTGCGCTAACCGGTCTACCCCAATCGCCCGCACATAAAAGGGAATGGGGTTATAGCGGGCGTTTTCCTGGTTGGCCGAAGTAACCGCGAATATCACCTGCGTGATAGGGGCAACTACCGCCGCAGGCGGCTGCCGCCAGAAGGTCATCGTTGCCAGCGGCGCAGCCAACACATGGCGCAAGTAATCCATCTGAAAAGTGGTGTGCAGCAAATGGCGGCCAGGAAAAAGCAAGATAGTCATAGCGTAATAACCAGGGTCAGGGTGCAAAGCATGATTGTACCAGAGCGAGAACAACTTGCAGAACAGGCAATGTGAAAAATTCTATGCCAGCGTTCCATAATCGCACTATAATCATCAGGCAACATCTTCGTTCGGGCAATCGGACAGGAATGTCCGATTTATGGAGGAATTTTCTAACAATGACCTGGCATCTCATCGAAATAGAAGCCGCACTCCGTGAACTCCAATCTAATCAGCAAAATGGCTTGAGCGCCGCGGAGGCGCAGACTCGTCTTACCCGGTATGGCTATAACGAACTCGTCGAAAAAGGGGGGCGCACGCCGCTGCACATTCTCTGGGAGCAGTTAACGGCCACAATGGTGTTGATCCTGATCGTCGCTGCCGTCGCCGCCGCTATCCTGGGCGACAGCAAAAACGCTATCGCCATCTTTGCCATCGTCATCCTGTACACTATTTTGGGCTTTATTCAGGAATATCGGGCGGAACAAGCCATCGCCTCCCTCAAGCGGATGTCCACCCCAAACGTGCGCATCATGCGCGATGGTAAGCTGGCCGAAATCTCGGCCAGGGAGCTTGTCCCGGGCGACATTCTGCTGTTGGAAACAGGCAACGTCGTACCCGCAGATGTGCGCCTGCTGGAGGCTGTGAACTTACGCATTCAGGAATCCGCCCTGACCGGCGAGTCTGAACCCATCCAGAAACACACTCAGGCGCTGGCTGGCGATGATTTACCACTCGGCGACCGGCGCAATCTGGCTTATATGGGAACTGTGGTTACCCAGGGGCGTGGGCGCGCCCTGGTGGTGGCCACCGGTATGCAGACGGAACTCGGCAAAATCGCTGACCTGATTCAACAGGCTGGCAGTGAGCAAACTCCTTTACAGCACCGCCTCGACCAGTTAGGCAAACTGCTGGCTGGCGTGGGGGTGGCTATTGCTGCGCTGGTCTTTGTCCTTGGTCTATGGCGCGGCGACGACATCCGCCATATGCTGTTGACGGCTGTCTCCGTGGCTGTAGCCATCGTGCCTGAGGGCTTGCCCGCCGTCGTCACCATTACACTGGCCCTCGGCGCCCAACGTATGTTGAGTCGCAATGCGCTGATCCGCCGGCTGCCAGCAGTGGAAACCCTCGGCTCGGTCACCGTCATTTGCTCCGACAAGACAGGCACATTGACCGAGAATAGAATGAGCGTGGTGGTACTAGACATTGCCGGCCACGAATTGGATCTGACCGAAGAAGCGAAGGGCGACTCGATTCAAACCAGCCGGAGCCAGGGCATCCCGGTGCAGTCGCCGCTCTCGTTCCTGGTTTTGGGGGGCGCGCTATGCAACGATGCGCGGTTGGTAGATGAGGGTAACGACAATTACCACACGATTGGCGACCCCACCGAAGGGGCGCTGGTGGCCGTCGCCGCCCGCCTGGGTTACTGGAAGTCCACGTTGGACGCTGACTTTCTGCGTATCGCGGAACTGCCGTTCGACTCTGAGCGCAAACGCATGACGACAGTGCATCAATTGAATGCAGAGCGGCTGGAAACCCTGACCGGGCTAGGCTTAGGCGGCCAGAGCTACATCGCCTTTACCAAAGGCAGTGTGGATGGCCTGTTGAGCATCTCCAGCCACGTTGACGTACAGGGCAAAGTCGAAGCGATAGATGACGAGTGGCGGCGGCGCATTGAAGGGGCCAATGAAAGATTTGCCCGCAAGGGAATGCGCGTCCTCGGCGTCGCCTATCGCCTGCTGGATCAGGCGCCTGATCTGCTGCCGGCAAACTGGGAAAACGACCTCATCTTTGTCGGTTTGTTTGGGATAATGGACCCGCCGCGCGCGGAAGTACGCGAAGCTATCAGCATGACGAAAACTGCCGGCATTCGCACCGTCATGATCACGGGCGACCACCCCCTGACCGCTGTCGAGATTGCCCGCCAGCTAGGGATTCCCACCGGTGGGCACGCGCTCACAGGCAGCGAACTGGACAAACTCTCCTTTGAGGAACTCAAGGCGGTGGTGGATGACGTAAACGTTTTTGCCCGCGTCTCGCCAGAACACAAATTGAAAATTGTACAGGCGCTGCAAGAAAAAGGGCACATCGTTTCCATGACGGGGGACGGTGTTAACGATGCGCCCGCGTTGCGTCGGGCAAACATCGGCGTAGCCATGGGCATCACGGGCACGGATGTGTCTAAAGAGGCGGCTGACCTGGTGCTGCTCAATGACAACTTTGCCACCATTGTGGCGGCCGTGCAGGAAGGGCGCACCATTTATGACAATATTCGCAAGTTCGTGAGCTTCTCCGTTGCCGGCAACTTGGGCAAAGTGTTGGTGATGCTGCTCTCCCCCTTCCTGGGCAAGCCCACCCCGCTGCTGCCCCTGCAACTGTTGTGGCTCAATTTGCTCACCGATGGCTTACTGGGACTGGGCATGGGCGTGGAGTCTGCCGAAAAAGGTACGATGCGCCGCCCACCCTATTCACCCCAAGAAAGCGTATTCTCACGCGGCGCGGGCCGGCTGACGGCAGGCGTGGGCGCGCTGATTGGCATACTTGTGTTGGCTGTGGGGGCCTGGGCCTACTTCGGTGGTCGCGCCAACTGGCAAACGCTGGTTTTCACCTCATTGGCCTTTGCGCAAATTGGTCAGGCGCTGGCTGCCCGTTCTAGCCAGACATCCTTATTCACCATCGGCCTGCGTTCCAACCCGTTAATGCTGGGCATGGTGTTATCGGTAGCTATCCTGCAATTATTGGTGATCTACCTCCCGCCATTGCAGTCATTTTTCAACACATCCCCCTTATCGCTGCTGGACCTGGGCATTGCCCTGGGAATTGGCCTGATCGTGTTTGCCGCCATTGAACTGCAAAAGAAATTCATGCGCCAGCAGTAAGACGCGTCGCGAACCAAAGCCCAGAGCAAGCGCACCAAAGCGGCGGCTTTGGCCAAAGCCGCCGCTTCCAAACAGGCAGTGATTAGTAGACAGTTGCCCTCACTATGGCGTCGCCAACAATCCTGTGCGTTCGTTGAAAGCTTCGATCAAAGCATCTATCTGGCTGACGTGGGCTGGAATATTCGTCCAGTAATCCGGGTCGTACCATTGCGCCTGGATTTCTTCGTATGTCTTGCCCTGCTGCTCCACCCAGGTGAAGTATTTCAGGTTGTGAATCCGCTTACGGTCATAGTAAGTCAGTTCCTGCACGTGGTCTAGCGTCTGGCTCAGGAGATAGCGATGGAAAATGGCGGCGCTGCTTTGGGCGGACATCTT
>CAZDSN010000239.1:0-6250 GCA_964507675.1 uncultured Ardenticatenaceae bacterium
CCCTGGGGGAAGGGGGTTGGGGGATGGGGGGCTTCCCTAACATCAGTTTCCACCAACTAATGGGGCAAACCCATTCAAATTGCGATTTGCTGGAAACATGCCCGGGACGCCCCTCAAAGCGGATCTCTTAACCCTCAAGAAACACACTTCGCATAGTCAATAATCGAATCTCAAAAAACACCATAAAGACAAGCATGTGGCCGATATAGCCAGGCTGCCAAAATAATGCTAGACTACGGGTAGAGATGAATTCAATGTCCTACATTGCCGAGAGGATAACAGTCAATCCAGAACAATCACGTTACTATAGCTTGTCAGAAAAAGATTTTTGATCTGGTAGCGTTTTCTCCAGAGGTGCGCTTACCCTAAAAGCCAAAATCTTTATCTGAACGTCTATAGAATCAGGCGAGGCAGTTGTAGCGAGGGGTAATCATGAGTGTAATTGACATATTGGATACGGCCCAGTACGTGGTAGATAAGGATGGAAAACAAACAGCCGTTTTACTCGACCTCATTACTTGGGATGCTCTGCGTCAGCTTTTAGAAGAACTCATAGAGGATGAAAAACTAGGCCAGTTGATGGCCGTCGTTAAAAACGATGAAAAGCTGCAAGGGGAGGCGGCTCGCGCCGCTTATGAAACTTACCTGACGGATACTAAAGCGTGATCTGGCGTATTCAATATTCCCGCACGTTTCTGAAAGAGATGGCTAATCTACCAGACCCGGTTCGAAGACGGGTGGAAGCTATTGCATTTGGGGAAGATATCAAGATCCTTTTCTAGCGGGTAAGACGCAAAAATTAACTGGTTACCAAACTTATTACAAAATCCGCATTGGTGATTACAGGGTAGGTTTACACATTGATGCTGATGCACAACTTGTTGAATTCCAGCGAGTTTTGCATCGGCGAGAGATCTACCGTAAGTTCCCATAACCGCCCGATCTACGATATTAACTTGTGCAAAACCTGCCAACCTGATACAATCACCATAAACCTCGACCAATCAGGCCGAGGTTTTTGTATGTCTGAAGGATTTAAGTTTTGCCACAAATGGACACGGAGTAGAACCGTCTAATCTGCCAGAAATTGTGGCTAAAAAGTAGGTCGCCCTCATGGGTGCGTCATGGGGCAGGTTTATGTGTCTGCCTTTACAGATTCATGGGTTCCTGGGGAACCCATAGCGGTGCAAAGAATTTATGCTAACAAAACGAACAAATTTGCGTAATATTGCCATTATCGCCCACGTGGACCACGGCAAGACGACGCTGGTAGATGGCTTGCTGCGCCAGGCGCGCGTCTTTCGCCTCAACCAACAGGTAGCCGAGCGCGTTATGGATTCCAACGACCTGGAGCGCGAGCGCGGTATTACCATTCTGGCTAAAAATACAGCCATTACCATTGACGACCCCCTCACCGGCGAGCGCGTCAAAATTAACATTGTAGACACCCCCGGCCACGCCGACTTTGGCGGCGAAGTGGAGCGGGTCATGAACATGGTGGACGGCGTGCTGCTGCTGGTGGACGCCGCCGAAGGCCCCATGCCCCAGACCCGCTTTGTCCTCAAAAAAGCCCTGGAAATGGGCCACCGCGCCATTGTAGTCATTAACAAAGTCGATCGTCGCGATGCCGGCCCGGAACGGGTGTTGAACGAAACGTTTGACCTGTTTGTGGAATTGGGGGCGACGGATGCGCAGGCAGATTTCCCGGTGGTGTACACCATTGCCACCAAAGGGCAGGCGGGTCTGACGCCAGACATGGGGCCTGATTTGCAGCCCCTGTTTGAAACCATTTTGCGCCAGGTTCCCCCGCCCCTGGTGGACATGGACGCGCCGCTGCAAATATTGGTGACGACGCTGGCTTATGATCAATATCGAGGTTTGACGGCGATTGGCCGGATTTTTGCCGGCACGCTCCACCTCGACCAACCCCTGGCTCGTATCACCCGCGCTGGCGAAATCCTGAGCGAACGCGCCCGCTACCTCTTTGTCCACGAAGGCCTGGATCGGGTGGAAGTGGAAGAAGCCAGCGCCGGCGAAATCATAGCCATTGCGGGTCTGGAAGGAATAGCCATCGGCGAAACGCTGGCCGACCCTGAGAATCCCCAGCCGCTGCCCATCATCGAAGTCGAAGAGCCGACCGTGCGCATGAGCTTCAGCATTAACAACTCCCCCTTTGCCGGTCGTGAAGGGCGTTGGGTCACCTCCCGCCATCTGCGCGCTCGCCTCTATGAAGAATTGCGGCACAATGTCGCCCTGCGCGTGGACGAAACGGACAGCGCCGACACCTTCACCGTCTCCGGACGCGGCGAACTACACCTGGCGATCCTCATCGAAACGATGCGCCGCGAAGGGTACGAATTCCAGGTCTCCCGCCCCGAAGTCATTTTCCACGATGGGCCAGACGGGGAAAAGCACGAACCGTTTGAAGAAGTCCACATTGACACCAGTCCCGACACGGTGGGCACGGTGGTGGAAATGCTGGGCAAACGGCGCGGCGATCTGCTGAATATGGAGGACATGGACAATGGCTCCATCCACCTGACCTACATTGTGCCCACCCGTGGCCTGCTTGGCTTCCGCTACCAGTTCCTCACCGCCACCCGTGGCATGGGCGTAATGCACACCATCTTCCATGGCTACGCTCCCCTGGCGGGCGAGATTCCTTCCCGCTCGCGAGGTTCCCTGGTCGCCTGGGAATTGGGCACAACCAACACCTACGGCTTGAAGAATGCCGAACCGCGTGGCACGCTGTTTTTGGGCCCAGGCGTGGAGGTGTATCAGGGCATGGTCGTGGGCGAGCACCAACGCCCCGGCGACCTGGACGTGAACGTGTGCAAAGCCAAGCACCTGACCAACATGCGCCAGTCCATCCGCGACATTGATGTGCGTCTGACGACGCCGCGGCAGATGAGCCTGGACGAAGCCATTGAGTATCTGGCTGAAGATGAACTGCTGGAAGTAACCCCCGCCAGCTTGCGCATCCGCAAACGCATCCTGGACATGCACATCCGCGCCCGCGACGCCAAGCGCACCCGCCAGACGTTAGCCGCGTAATACGCGGCTATGGGCTTGCTTGCAAATAGATTAGCCAGGATGCCCGGCGCCTCCCAGGCGCCAGATTACACAAGTACATTCCGTAAACCGGCTAAAGCCTCGACTCCGGAGTGAACGCTTCCGGAGAGGATGCTTCCGGAGTGGACGCTTTAGCGGGTTCTGGAAAGCGGAACAAATCATCGTACTAAGGTTTGAAAACAGTGATACTGGTTCCGTTGCTGTCCCCATCCGGGTCGCTATTGCTGCCTGGAGCGTAAACCAGCCCGCTGGCCGTAATGTCTGTCACCGAGAAGTCAACACTGGGTTTGTTTTTTCGGATGCCACTCTTGCTGATAGTACAGATGCCGCTGCCATCCGTAACGCCCGAATCGGCTCCCGATGCGCCATTGCTCCAACTGCCTGCAACGACAGCATTAGCCACTGCGTTGTAATTGTTATCCACAACAAAAATCGTCACCGTTGCCGTCCAACTGAACAGATGGTTCTGGCTGGAGCCATCCAGATCGCTAATAAAGACGGTTGCCGGTGTCGGGCTTATCATCTTGCTGTTGGTAAGCACCTGTAACTGTGCCAGCAAGGTCCTGGAGGCTGACGGCTCGTTAACCACTTTGTCCACAGCATAGATAGTGAAATCGCAGTACGCGGGTGTGAACGTCACAATACCATATCCAAACTCGTCGCCATTGAAATAGGCAATATGCGGGTTGTACGCTTTAGCCTTTTCCTCGCCAATGCGGTAGCCGGGTTCGCGCTGGTCCAAAATCTGGTTGAGATTGCCGGAGCTGATAGCCGGAACGACCCATTCAACGCCAGCAATGTTATTGGGGTCTTGCCAGTTGACCGGGTAGTTGACCAACACGTGCGCGGCCATGCTGGCATGATGGTCTCCTGAAATAGAGACCAGGTTAGCGATGCCGGCATTGCGGAAGGTGGTAAGGAGCTCATGACGTTCGTGGGCATAGCCATCCCAACTGTCTAATTTTAGATAAACTTTTGGATTAGGAACATCCAGACAATCTGGGCTTGAGGCCGGGCAGGGCGCCAGAAACCGGATCAAAGGCACCGCGTTCCCCCACGCCTTCCATAAAGCAGTTGACTCCAGGATTCCCTGTGTCAACCAGTTGAGCTGTGCTTCACCCAGCATAGTCCGGCCGGGAGCGTATTGGGCGTCACAGCCGGGGTGCAAGAGAAGCTGTTCAGAATTTACGCCGCAGGGAGGCTCATTCCGATAAGTCCGTACATCTGTCAGATACAGCTCGACCAGTTGGCCGAAGCGAAAACTGCGCCACAAGGTCATGTATTGGTGGGGGTGTGTGGCCGCTGGGTTGACGGAGACACGTGCCGGCACGTATTCATTCCAGGCGCGTTGGGCATCCAGCTTGAGCTGCAAACGGGCGACGGGATCGTTCGCCAGAGGGTGGGCGGGTTCGACGCCCAGGGTATCTGCCACATAATCCCAATAGCAGTTGTTCGCCGTTTCATGATCATCCCAGATATGTATAAACGTGTGCTGCGCTAATGCTTCTTGCAGAAAAGGATCAGAGCGAAAGACGCGATACAAGAAACGGAAATCCTCCAGCGTCACTGCTTCTGTTGACCCGCTGGGCAGGTAGATCTGCCTGTCGGGGAAAAAGTTGTTATTGGCAGGGTTCTCATAGATGAAGTCGCCTACGTGCAGCACAAAATCAACATCTTCTTGCGCCAGGTGATGAAAAGCGGCGTAGTAGCCGTCCTCATAGCTCTGGCAACTAACTACGCCCAGTTTGAGCCGGTCGGGCGTTGCGTTGGATGCCGGCAAAGTGCGGCAGCGACCCGTCTGGCTGACCAGTTGCGTATACACAAAACGATAATAGTAACGTTGGTTGGCTGCCAGCAAACCATCTGTATCAATTTTGACCGTATGGTCAGACTCCGGGCCGATGTCCCCGCCGGAGACCTCCCCCTGGGTCACTATTTGCGTAAAGGCCGCATCCAGGGCTACCTGGAACTGCAGCGGCTCTGCCGGTTCCCAATAATCAGGATGGATGCGGGTCCACAACACCACGCCGCTGCTGGATGGATCACCCGAAGCAATGCCCAGGTGAAAAATCGCCTCACTTGGAGTAGAGGGAACCACGCCTAACGCTTCTTTCGATTGTTTCTCTTCGATTAATTGGCTGCCCTTGTACAAAATAAAAGGCGTCATTAAACCCAATGACGCCAGCCCGGCTTGACGCAAGAATTCACGTCGGGTGCTTTTATGCTGCATGTAAGGAAATCCCCATTTGATATGATTGTGGATTGAGGAACGCTTTAACGTAAGCGTTCAGTGATTATAGACGCAGTTGGATTGCTCAGTAACCTCCAACTCTATCAGCGGCAGTTCGCGTACGGGGTGTCGTTGAGAATGTGGGTCTTCGCCCAGTCGGGTAGGGTACGCACAAATATAGTACAAACACCCCTCTTTGGCGGCATTAGCCAGTTGGGGGATATTCAACTCCCCTTATTGGGGGATAAATGATGGGAGATCAGACAATGAACTACTGGAGGCGCCCCCGCCAGCTTGCGCATCCGCAAGCGCATCCTGGATATGCACATTCGCGCCCGCGACGCCAAATTTCTTCGGAGTCTGCTGATCTTGCGGACAGGCCAATGACTTTTCTGCAAATCGGCGGAAAAGCAAGCGACTCAACACCCGCTTTGTCTACCGATAGGCCAGGTGCAGTCCTGTTGAGCGGCAGCTTTGTTGATTTAGGATACTTGATAGGCTTTGTGACTTTCTACATAAAAGCGCAAAGCCGCTCGTACTTGAGCTTCCCAATTGTCGCCTGTTTTCTGAAACCACTCCACAATATCTGCGTCTACTTGCAACTTGAGTGTGACTTGTGGTTGGGGCTCCCAGACTCTGGCCCGTTCAAAAAACGTCGCCGGCAACGGCGCAATTTCGGAATAATCAATTTCTTCATCCGTCATTGCCGCCAGGGCTTCCCAATCGGTCCTAGAAGTATTGTTCATATCTTTTCCGTTCATTTTGATTCGCTTTACGTGCTGAAACTAGCCGCAGGCAATCTGAGCCGCGTTCTGTGAACACAATCACCACCGGAATATCCCGCAACATGCCAATCCCGATCCAACGCTCTTCACCATAGTCCTGCCGGTCATCCAGGTCTATCAATACCGGACCTTGAAAAACTTGTGGGACATCTCGAAAATCTAT
>CAZDSN010000240.1:0-6233 GCA_964507675.1 uncultured Ardenticatenaceae bacterium
CATATCTTGGGTTGGTTCCCGCTCGATTCGCTGGCACTCACGCCCGAAGAACGCCCAATGTGCCTGACGCCAGTATTCGAGAGAACCGTCTCCTTCCCCTTCCACAGCGGCATATTCGGCCGTGACCTCACAATAGGCAACGATTTCCGCCCTGGTAATTCGCGTTATGAGCGCGGGTTTGTTGTGGTGATCAACGATGATTTCAATATCTCCCTCCTGAGGGAGCGCCTGACCATCTGCCTGGTAAGCCCAAAGAAGACCCGTGCCCGCCCGCTTCTTGCCGGCACGGATAAGAGCGAGCAACTGTTCTGAGAGTTCAGGCGAATCCCCATAACTATCAACCTGAACTGGCCCCGCTGGCAGCGAGATGCCCAGAGCGGCAATCCTGGCAATTAGCGATTCAACAGACGGAAGTGCAGACATACTTGAGTGACCTGGCCCCGATTAACAAGGTAGACAAATGTTTTCACAGCACAGATACCCCTACGTGGCTATCGGCTGAGTTTGCCCGACTAATTTCTGTTGCCACCACAGATTTACCAACGTTTCCACGCTTACCCCACGCAAACGCGCCTGCTTCTCCAAAGAGGAGAGTAAGTCCACTTCGATGGGCACAGCGCAACTGATCCCAAACTCAACGTCTGGTGCGTCAATATCAAAATCGGTGAAATGATGCTTATGTGGATCAGGCTATCGCTTCATCCACAAGGTTTGTGGGTCCAGGCGAGTAATGCCTGTGATTTGGTCAAAATGCCTGTCGGTGGAAATGATGTGAGTGAGTTGGTGGTTGTGCATAACGGCCGTGTGCAGCAAATCGCGCGCCTTAACCCCTTTTGGCGCATACTGGGCGCATAAGGAAATAGCCGTCTTCATATCTTTGGCGGTTACAGGCAGCATCACCGGAATCAAATCCAGCAAACTTTCCGCTATTTGCACACCTACCTGCCACTGCTGAATCGCTCCGTAGCGATACAATACCTCTTGCACAATTTCACTATCCATGACCACATCTAAACGACCGTTGGCAATCTCCGTCAATACCCAAACACACGACTCCTTATACGGATGGGCTTTGCCCGCCGCATACATCGGCACGTTGACATCCAACAAGAGAGGCGCGTCACCCATCAATCGCCCCTTTCTCAATTTCCGACTCCATTTGAGGCCACTCCGCCACTGGTGCCTGCAAGGCTAATAAATTCGCCAACGCCTGTTGCCGTTTTTGCTGCGCAACGAGTGTAAAATATTGTTCCTCAATAGCCTCTCGAATCAGGACGCTGAGCGGTTTTTGCTCTTGCTCCGCCAGCGCCATCAGCCGTTCATATTGCTCCTCAGTCAACACCGTTTGCACCCGTTGCGTATAAAGCGCCATCTTCATACTCCAAATAAAATAGTACATGAAAGATAGTATTAAAACCATACTATATAAAGTTCGGACTGTCAATACCCCTACCAGGGGTACAATTGAATCCGACATACCCCGATGTCGAACCTCTTCCTGGCTCAAAACAATTATACCCCCCTCCTCCGCCCATCACCCCCGAAAAAAGTCAAAACCACTCAAATTTGGCAAAATAAAACCCGTTTTTCCCTGAATATCCCGCAAAAACGACCGTTTGCCCGCTCAAACAAGACTAAACCAATCGCGCCAAAATGAAGAATTGCCCGCCAGGACAATTGAACCCGGAAATTTTATGGGATCGCGCTCTCGTAAATTCACCTAAAAGCCAGGCGGTTCTCAACCTCCAATTTCTGCCGGAACAGCCAGAGAACATAAGCCACTACCACCATCAACAAAAGCTCGGTCAACTCCTCCCAGGAAGCAGCCCAGGCCAGGTTTGACTCAAACGCCGCGCCAAAGAATAACCGGAACAGACTGAACCCCGTTGCGCCTATGCCGGCACACACCAACACCCGCGCCAGATATGGTATTTGTGGCTCTGCCGACCGCTGCACGATCATGAAACCGGCCACAAACAGCCCTAACGCCAGCGCCGGACAATACCGTACTTCGAACCATTGGTGTACGCCCAGGCGTGTGTAATGGTAAAGCGTCCCGAAAATGTCCGCGTTATAACTCACCTCTCGCAAAGCCGAAGAAAGTGGGATAAGGGCCGCCATGCCCATAGCCAGACTCGTTAGTTGGAACAACTGCCGCAGCCGGCAGCGCCCGCCCTGACCCTTCACGCACTCGCCGCACATGCCGGCAAAAGCGCACCGTTTTTGCGGATCACTATATTGCAGAACGCGCCTGTCCAACCCTTCCAACAGCGCAAAGACGATAAAACCAAAAGCCACCACCATGCCGTAGTTGTGCAAATATTCAGACAAAATAGACCTGTCCTGAAAAACCAGGTAGTTGATGGCGCAAAAAGCCTCCCCGATGAAAAAAGACAACAACCCCCACCGCAGCGCCGCCAGATCAGGGGCGCGCGCCCGGCGCAACCACCACGCCAGCCCCAGGCTCATGAGCATGTACAGCGGCTTGGCCACAAAGGCTGTAAATACCACCATACTCTGGTCGAACAAGGAGAGGGCGCGGAATGTGCCGGCAATCCTTCCCCCCATCTCCCCATCCGCCAACAACCCATACCACGCCACAGGCGCGCTGCCCGCAGCCACAATCAGAACGATCACCGCCCATTTTCTATTCATCTTTCTTCCCCCGTACAAACCATTTTGTCCCCAACGCCTGCGCCGCCAGCCACAAAGCCAACAGCGAACCTGCCGCCGTGAAAAGCCAGTATTGCCAGTAGGCGGGGAACAGTTTTTCCCAGCCAGGATAAACAGCATGGGCCAGGTTAATGTTCAGCTCCGCGGGCGTGAACAGACGAGTCGCCTGTTGCAGCCCCAGAAACCATATCCAGGCGTACAGCCACGAACGCTTGCCCATGCCCATCTGCGGCAGCAGCAGCAGCCCCACCGCCAGCCCCGCATAATGCGTGCCAATAGACGTCCAGGCCACCACGCCCGTGCGCACAATTTCAATCGGCCAGAGCGGCGCGCCCAGCAGCAGCCACAAGACCGAGACACGCACCCACTCCCGCCGCCCCAGGAAAAGCCCTAACGCCAGCAGCAGGTTGGATATGTGGCACATCCACAATATGTGCGCGACCTCACCCTCGCCAGCTAACTGCGCCAGGCGCGCCCCAAAGAAAGCCAGTGGCAAAAGCCCCAGCAGGCGGCGCATAAATTGGGGATTGGTAATCCATGTTGGCATTGGCTCTTCCGGTAGAGGATTGGACGGGGTGGCCCAGTTGTACGCCCCAGATCAGACACCCGATTTCTCCGAAAAATCAGATGTCTGATCGCTGAACATTTCAATCTACTAAATTATAGATCATTTGCCTGCCCAACTCAAGCGAACCGCAACCCTCCCAATCCACGCAATCCCATGTCCCAGAAAGTCGCAGACTTTCCCCATTCACCCATTAATGATTCCCCCGCTTTGTCAATCGCCCACTTTCCGCTATATTTTACTTGCCTTTGTTTTCATCTCGTCTGCCCATACATTGGAGTACCTCATGAAAAAAGCCCTCTTCCTTTTATTGCCCGCGCTCATCTTCCTCGGCTGGCGCGTGGCTGCCTCCTCTGCCGCCCCCGATCCCCACGCCGCCTGGCTGGTAGGCATCGTCACTGCGCAGGACTCTGGCTTACCCGTTGCCCAGGCTCAGGTGTCCGTGCCCCACTTTGACCTGACCGCTGCCAGCGATGCCCAAGGGCGCTTCGCATTCTCCCCGATTATGCTGGCCGAGGCCGTGCAGCCAGTGGATGTTGTTGTCACTGCCCCTGGCTATGGAATCTGGACGATTCAGAACGTGCGTCTGGTGCGCCAGGACACCCTCATCCTGGAACCCGCCCTGCGCGCCGAAGCCGTCACCCTGACCATGCCCCCGCCGCAGGCGTTAGCCTCGCAGCGTCCCCTGCTGGCGGTCAATCCAGACAATCCGCCCGCAAATCCGCCCGTGATTGCTTCCGACGTGACCCCGCCGGCCACCATTCGCGTGCGCATCACCGGGGAAACAGCTTGCAACGTCAACGCCCCTTACTACGTGGACGTGGTGGATTTCAAAGAGTACGTCAAGCACGTGCTGCCCAATGAATGGATCGCCTCCTGGCCCGCCGACTCGCTGCGCGCCGGGGCCATTGCCGCCAAATCCTACGGCTGGTATTGGGTGAACCAGGGGGGTAAATGGAACGACGCCGACGTTTTCGACAGCACCTGCGACCAGGTGTACAACCCCGCCGTCAGTTATGAAAGCACCAACGCCGCCGTAGACGCCACCTGGGGCTGGCGTATTCATCGCAGCGGTCAGATTTTCCAGACCTTCTACCGCGCCTACTACACCCAATGCCAGGACGCGGGTCTGGAGGGGAACTGCATGGGGCAGTGGGATTCCAAATGGCTGGCGGACGATGGCGTCGCCTGGCAAAATATCTTGCTTTCCTTTTACGATAACAGCACGGTTAGCCAGGATGTGATTTTTCCGGATCCATTGCCGGCATGTTGGCCCACCTACCAGCAAGGAACCTACCAGCTAAACGTCGCCGTGGCCCAGGTGTTGCTGCGGGCGCATGGTTACACCGTGCCCGTAGACGGCATCTTCCGCGCCAGCACCCGCGCCGCCGTGGAAGCGTTCCAGGTAGATAACGCCCTGCCCGTCAACGGCGTGGTGGATGTGACTACCTGGCCCGTCCTGGTCATCATGGTGCAGCAAGGCGATTCGGGCTTGCCCGTCTGGCTGGTGCAGTTCCTGCTCAAGAACCGCCACAACTACAACCTGATCCTGGACGGCGTCTTTGGTCCCGCCACCGACAGCGCCGTGCGCGACTTCCAGGCGAACAACCTGCTCACCGTAGACGGCATCGTCGGCTCCCAAACCTGGTCTGTCCTCGTTTGCAGCAACGATCCGCCCGCGCCGCCGCCGCCCACCAGCACCCCGCCGCCGCCCACGCCTACAGCCCCGCCGCCCCCTACGCCTACGCCCATCCCCGGCGGCAACTGCTGGCCCATCCACAGCCAGGCCACCAACAACAGCGGCCCTAACGTTTACGCCATCCAATACTTGCTGCGCCATCACGGCTACAGCCTGACCATTGATGGCAGTTATGGCCCCACCACTGCCAGCCGCGTCACCAGTTTCCAGGCGGCGCATGGCCTGACGGCGGACAGCATTGTCGGTCCCAACACCTGGCAGGCGTTAATCGTCCAGGTGCAGCAGGGGGTGTACAACAGCGACGTGGTGCGGGCGGTGCAGCACCTGCTGGTGTACAAGTATGGTTACAGTCTGACGATTGATGGCGACTTTGGTCCAGGCACGGACAGCGCTGTGCGCAGCTTCCAGAGTTCCAAAGGGTTAGCCCTTGATGGTATTGTCGGCCCGCTGACCTGGTCGGCGCTGGTCTGCCTGGAACCCGGCACGTCTCCCCGCGCTGAACTGGCGAACAACGTCATCAATCATGGGGGCATCTCTTTGCTCACGTTCCACCCATCTCCGCCCGATCCCATCTACAATGAAGACGGCGCCACCGCCTGGGACAATATGCTGGACACCGCCAACGGTCTGATGGCGAAAAATAGCTGCTACCAAAACGCCCCCTGCGGCCAGACCTACCTGGACGTGAGTATGCTGCAAGGCATGTTGACCCTGGCGAACAGCTACACCTACCGCGTCACCTCCATTGCCGGCGGCTCCCACAGCGTCAACTCCCGCCACTACGTAGGCGTGGCTTTCGACATAGACATCATCAACGGCATCGGCGTCAGCGGCAGCAATCCCTACTATGCCAGCTTCATGCAGACGTGCGTCAACCTGGGCGCCACGGAAGTCCTGGGTCCCGGCGACCCCGGCCACAGCACCCACATCCACTGCGCCTGGCCCCGCCCCTGATCGCTTTAGTAGCGTACACACCCCTTCTCCCACTGCCAGAGGAGGGGTAACACAGGGCGAGGGGCGCGCAGCGCCCCTCGCCCTCTCCGAAAAGCCCCCTTCCCCCTTCAGGGGGAAGAGGGTTGGGGGATGGGGGTTTCATCACAACCATTGACAAAAGATCGGCGCTATCTACAATTTGTTATAGCAGGGTAACGACTAAACCTCTCTGGAATTTCACCGCCAGGAGCGCCAGGAAAAACCAGAGCCTCTTAGCGACCTTTGCATCTTGGCGGTAAGTAGAAAAGATAATAGACATTATTTGGAATAAGTCAGGTGCACAGAGCAAGTAGGTCTATGCAA
>CAZDSN010000241.1:0-6231 GCA_964507675.1 uncultured Ardenticatenaceae bacterium
CGGCTTGGGAGTGGCTTCACTGACCACTGACCACCGTTCACTGACCACTATTTTCAAAGGAGATTGCATGGCTGCCAACAACTATCCCGGTCCAGAGACAATCCATCGTTACCAGTTAGACAATGGTATTGTGGTACTGGCTTATGAAAATTTTGCTGCCGAATCGGTGGAAGTAGAAGGTCTGGTGTGGGCCGGCGGGTTGGGGGAGAGCCGCGCCCAGGCCGGGCTGGCTGCTTTTGTCGCCAACTGCCTGATGCGCGGCACACGAAGCCGTTCCTTTGAGACCATTTACGACGAGTTAGAATCAGTTGGCGCAGAACTTGGTTTTTCTGCCGGCCGCTACACGACCGGCTTTTCTGGCAGCAGCCTGGCCGAAGATATAGACCTGATTTTGACGCTGGCTGCCGGCGCTCTGCGCTATCCCAGCTTCCCGGCGGAGCAAATTGAAAAGGTGCGCGGCGAAATCCTGACCGGGTTGCAAATCCAGGCGAACGATACCCGCCGCCAGGCGAGCAAGGCCTTTCACGCCCTGCTCTATGGCGACCATCCCTATGGCAGCCACCTTTCCGGGACTCCGGAGACTATTACCAGCCTTAAACGGGACGATCTGGCGGCTTTTCACGCCGCCTATTATGGGCCGCGGCAAATGATCGTGACCGTTGTTGGCGCGGTCAAGGCCGGGGAGGCGGCCGCGAAGGTGCAGCGCGTGTTGGGCGACTGGACGCACCCCTCCCAGGCGCACCTGCCTGCTGTGCCAGATGCGCCGCGTCCGGCAGAACTGGCGCGTACGCATGTGCGCATGCCCGGAAAGACTCAGTCGGATATTGTGCTGGGGTTGCCTGGTCCGCGACGTTCTGTTTCTGACTACCAGGATATTCGCCTGGCTAACACGATTTTAGGCGTCTTTGGCATGTCTGGCCGGCTGGGCAAGACAGTCCGTGAAGAACAGGGACTGGCCTATTACGTGTACAGCAGCCTGCATAGCAGTTTGGGGCCGTCCCCCTGGGTTGCCGGCACGGGCGTGGCCCCGGACAAAGTAGAACAGGCGATTGAAAGTATCCGGCAGCAGATTCAACGCCTGCAGGATGCTCTGGTTCCCGTGGACGAAGTGGAAGATAGTAAGGCTTACCTGACCGGCTCGCTGCCTGTTAGCCTGGAAACCAATGATGGTCTGGCCGGCATCCTCACAGATATGGAACTGTACAATTTGGGGTTGGATTATTTGCTCCGCTACACGGACATGGTTAACGAAGTGACGCCGCAGCGCGTGCAGGCGGCGGCGCAGAAGTATGTGAGCGCTGATGAGATTGCGGTGGCGGTGGCGGGCCCGTAAGGAAAGACGAAGGCTTTGAAGCGTGTTGGGTGATCAGGGGTAAATATGTTGGCTGTGGGTGTGGACATGATTGAGGTGGCCCGCGTGGCCCAGGCGATAGACCGGCATGGCCCGCGGTTTAGCAATCGGGTGTTTACGGTCCAGGAACAGGCGCATTGTGCCGGCAGCGTTCCCCGCCTGGCAGGCCGTTTTGCCATCAAAGAAGCGGTAGCCAAGGCATTGGGAACCGGTATTGGTGATGTGCGCTGGTTGGATATTGAAGTGGTCTGCGATGGGCGGGGGAAACCACACTTGATGCTGCACAACGCTGCCGCTGAACTGGCGCAGGCGCGGGGCTGGCGACAGTGGGACATCAGCCTGTCACACACGCAGACACACGCCATTGGCTTTGTCGTAGCTGCCTGAAAAATGGAGCGCTGGCTTCCAGCCGGCTCTGGCCAGCAAGAGTGAAAGTCGGGCAAGGATGCCCAACCTGCGATTTTCGAAGGTGAACTATGGCTTTTTGGACCGCCGATGACGGCACAAACATTTATTATGAACTTATTGGGGAGCAAATGGATGGGGATTATCTGCTGCTGCTGCCCGGTTTGCTGGGAGCTATCAGCACGCAATGGCGGAATTTCCAACCGGCTCTGGCCGGTAAATACCGCCTGGTGTTGATGGATTTGCGCGGCCACGGCCTGTCAGAAAACCGGCAGCCCAATTTGCTGCCCGAACGAATGCTGCAAGACATAGCAGGTTTGCTGGATCATTTGGGCGTTGAAGGAACGCACGTGGCTGGCTACAGTCTGGGCGGCTACCTGGGATTGATGCTGGCTTTGCACCAGCCGCGGCGGGTGTATTCGTTGTTAATGCATGCAACCAAGTTTTACTGGTCGGCAGAGGCTGTGCAGAAAATCAAGCGGCAGCTAGACCCGGACAAAATTGCGGAGCGCGCGCCTTCTTACGCCAACCAACTGGCAGAGGAACATGGGGCCAGCCGCTGGCGCGCCCTGGCGCGCCAGGGGGGTGATCTGGTGGCATATACGCACGAACAAGGCCTGACAGAAGGAATGGCGGCGCGAACGCAATGCCGCACCCTGGTCAGCGTGGGGGATCGGGATGAACTGGTAACTCTAACAGAAGCGCTGCGTCTCAGCCGCGTGATTCCAGAGGGGGAATTGCTGGTGCTGCCCGGCGTGCGACATCCATTTCCTTCTGTGCGCCCCATACCTTTTCTACCTGTGATGCAGACCTTTCACCAGCGCCCAGGCCGTTCATAATGGGAGCGGGGCCTTATTTGAGTCAGGCTGGCCTTTTCTGGCCCGAACACGAAATCGCACGGGCGGAGGGCTGCTATATATATGACAACACTGGCGCGGCCCTATTGGATTTCAGCAGCGGTCAGGGGGCCGCGCTGCTGGGGTATGGTCATCCGTTTATCCTGGCGGCGATGCAGCGACAGTTGACTCAACTGTCGCACAACCCGTTTCCCCTGGCGCATACCACGGCGGCAGGGCAGTTAGCGACATCCCTGGCTTCTGATTTGCCTGAGTCGCTTAACGGCTTCTTTTTTAGCGAGGATCATCCTCATGCCTGGTTGGCTGCCGCCGGGCTGGCGCGACAGATTAGCGGCAAGCGGCTCATTATCAGTGTGCAAGAAGGCCCAGGCGGTCTGGCGGATTTCACGGCGCCCTACCCGTACCCGGTGGCCGGGGAGTGGCCGGGGCGGGCCACGGCGGCTGATTCGCTAGCCGTGCTGGAACACCTTTTGGCGGGCGCCGCGCCGGCCAATCAGGTAGCAGCCATTGTGATTGAGCCTGTATTAAGCGCCGGCTGTGTGTCCCCGCCGCCGGGGTATTGGCGCGAGTTGCTGGGGTTATGCCGGCAGCGCCACATCCTCCTCATTTGCGACGAACGCGGCAGTAGTTGGGGACGCACCGGGTCCCTGTTTGCCTGGCAGCAGACGGGCGTGACGCCAGATGTGTTGGTATGGGGAGACGGTCTGGCAGCGGGCTTGCCCGCCAGCGGTCTGGCGGCGGCAGCGGACATGATGCGCTCCTGGCAGCCCGCCGTGCCGTTTAGCCTCAGCCCGTTGGCGGCAGCGGCAGCAACAGCCACACTGGACATCCTGCGCCAGGAGGGCGTGCTTTTCAATGTGCTGGCGCGGGGGCAGCAGTTGTTAGATACTCTGCGCGCCTGGCAGGCGTACTCCCCTTTTCTGGGGGATGTGCGCGGTCAGGGCGTGATGGTGGGTTTAGAGATGGGCGTGCCCGCGCGCGGCCCCGATGGGTATCTGGCGGCGCGGGTGCAAGAGGAATGTTTAACGCGCTCGTTATGGCTGCCTACCACTGGCGCGGATAACCACATCCTGTGCTGGAATCCGCCACTAACCGTCACGGCGGCGCAGATTGACCAGGCGCTGGCGATTTTTGAAGAGAGCCTGGAAGAGGTTTTTGATACGTAGTTGAGAGGAGAAGCCGAGTTTTTTAGCATAGGGCTCATGTTCCACGGAGACCAATAGAAAAACCCGGTTTCTTTGCCCAAGTAGCAAGATGGAAAGATTCATATGCAACGTGCTTTGTTAGCTGTTTTAGCTCATCCTGATGATGAATCGTATGGTCCGGGGGGAACCCTGGCGCGCTACGCGGCTGAGGGCGTTCAGGTGCATGTGGCTATTGCCACTGATGGCGCTGCCGGCACGGCCGCCGAAGGTTACGAAGCCGTACAGGCCGAGTTGGCCCCGCATCGCTCTAAAGAATTGGAGCGGGCTACTGCCATTTTGGGCGTGACGCTGCACCGGCTGGGCTATCGGGATTCGGGTATGCCCGGCAACCCAGCCAACGAACATCCCCGGGCGTTTATTCAGGCAGACGAGCCGGCAGCTATCGGCCAGGTGGTGCAGCTAATCCGCGAGATTCGGCCTCAGGTAGTGATGACGCACGATGAAACGGGCGGTTACTTTCATCCCGATCATATTATGTGCTGGAAAATCACAACCGCCGCTTTTCTGGCGGCGGGCAAAGCGGATCAATATCCTGATAAGGGGCCGGCTCCTTTTCAACCTGAGCGTCTCTACTACACTGCTTTTTCCAATCGCTGGATCAAAGTCATCATCGGCCTGATGCGGCTGCGTGGTCAGGACCCGACAAAAGTGGGGCGGAATCAGGATATTGACTTTACCCAATTGGGCCTGCCTCCGGGCAAAATCCATACCTACATAGATTATCGAAAATATTGGGACGTCAAAGCGCGCGCCAGCGCCGAACATGGCAGCCAGGGTGGGGGAGCAGGTTTCAGCCGGTTGTTACCTACTTTTTTGCAGAAGTTGATGTTTGGCGTGGAAACGTTTCAGCGGGCTTATCCGCCAGTGCCGGATGGCTTTCGCGAGAAGGACTTTTTCGCATAGAGACTACTCAGAGGGGTGCGCCCTGTGGGGGTGTATAGCAACATGTCTCTACGGCGACAACAGGACGCAGATTCGCGTGCATGGGCGTGGATTAGACATAAATCTGCGCCATCTACGAAATCTGTGATTGTTTTGATTCATCTGCTGCCGGCACTAGACAGCATCCAGAACGGCGCGTACAGGAGGGGCATTTAAGAAGCCAGCGCGTAAAGCAGCGTCTTCGATGGGAAAGGCGATCTGCTTGATAACTTCGGCAGCAATGCGGTTGTGTACAACCGCCAGATCCGGGTTGGACGTGATGCTGGCCAGGGCGGCATGAATTTGCCAGATGAGGATACGCTGGCTGGTTTCGTGGGCCAGGAACAGGGCCTGCTGCCACATTTGCTCGGCTGCCGGCAACTCCCCTTGTTCTTGTTCGTATACGCCCAGGGCGTGCAGCGCTTTGGCCAGGGCAGCTTTGGTTTTAGTCTCTTCCGCCAGCCGTTGCAAAGCTAACGCATACTCGCGTCCTTTGTCTCGCTGCCCTTGCTGCATGTAAGTCAGAGCTAATGTGTACAGCGCCTGCCATTCCACGTCCGGCTGCCCCGTCTCCTGCGCCAGGTCTAGAGCGCGATGGAGATGCCTGATCCCCTCCTCGACGCGATTCAGAGCGACGAGTTCGGCGCCCAGGTTGCGCGAAGTGTCTGCTTCCAGATAGCGCAGCCGCGTGCTGATGGCTACAGCCAGCCCTTCCTGGTGATAAATGAGCGCTTTGGGCAGGTCGAACAACATCTGGTAGCACTCCCCCAGATTGTTCAGCGAATAAACCGCGTGGTCCTGTTCCCCCAGATCGCGGGCCAGTTTCAGACATTGTTGAAAAGCCGTAATGGCTTTGTCAATGGAACCCATTTGCGCGTGCGCCACGCCAATACGGTTATAGCTGCGCATCTCCCCGCGTTTGTCCAGCAGTTGTTGGTAGAGGGGCAGCGATTTGGCGTAATAGCCGAGACTTTCCTCCAACTGGCCTAGATTGGCCAGCAAGACGCCCGTGGCCCCCAGGGCGTCGGCGCGCCCGGCTGTGTAATTGAGGGCTTCGGCCAACACCAACGCTTCTTTGAGCGCTTCTAAGCCCCGATTGTATTGGCCCAGGCGGGCCGATTGGCGGCCAATATTCACCAGAGCTTTGACAGCGCTTTCGCTGCTGCCTGCCTCCAGGTAATACTGCTCGTAACCCGCCAGGGCGGCGTCTTGTTCGCCTAACTGGCTGAGCAGGCGGCTGCGTTGTTCCAGCGCGTTCAAGCGCATCTGATGCACGTTTTCGTCCGCGGCATGGGGACTGGTTTGGGCCAGGATATCCGTGTACAACTGGATGGCATCCCAATAACGGGCAATGGTAGTAGCGGTTGTAGCTTCGTTTAGCAGTTGATCGGGTGAGCGTTGGGCCATAGGTTGCTTGATTTCAGCGCTTTTTAATTGTCGTGGGCCGGAACCAGAGCCAACTCACAACCAGGGATGGGCGCTGCTGCCTTCC
>CAZDSN010000242.1:0-6224 GCA_964507675.1 uncultured Ardenticatenaceae bacterium
CAAGAAAGTTATTAGATGCGCGCTGGCGCAGGCCAGGCCGACTCATAGGCGGCAATGATCCGATCCAGAAGCTGGTTAAAACCCTGATCCACCACCTGCCTTTGCCGGTCGGCGTCATACCAGGCCATGATCTCCTGCGCTCCCTGCCAGAAGGGGATGGTCGCCTGAAAACCAGGCGCTACGCGCCTGATCTTGCTGTTGTCGAAGACCATGCTGTGCGCTTTGTCTCCTAACAGGCTGCTGCCCCAATCGGGATCGAAGGCGGCTATGAAGGTGGAGGGAACATGCACCAGATGGGGGGTAATGCCGGCAGCCGCGGCGACAGTGTGAAAAATCTGGTTCCACGTCAGCGATTCATCTGAAGTGATGTGAAAAGCATCGCCAATGGCCTGAGGGTTCCCCAACAGCGGGACAAAAGCGCGAGCAAAATCGGCGTGGTGAGTCAACGTCCACAGCGACGTGCCATCCCCATGCACCAACACTTTTTGGCCGCGCCGCATCCGATCCACCACGGTGTAGCCGCCGTGCATGGGCAGCAGGGTGCAATCGTAGGTGTGCGAGGGGCGGATAATGGTGACGGGAAACTGCTCCTGGCGATATGCCTGCATCAGCCGCTCTTCACAGGCTATCTTGGCCCGCGAATAGGCCCAGAAGGGATTGTGCAAAGGCGTAGCTTCGGTGATGGGCAGGCTTTGCGGCGGCTTTTGGTAGGCAGAGGCGGAACTGATGAAAATGTATTGGCGGGTGCGGTTACGGAAGAGGGCAATGTCTGTTTCGATATGGGCGGGTGTGTAAGCTACCCAATCCACCACGACATCGAAGGTGTGACCTTGCAGGGCCTGGGCTGCGGATTGGGGAGCGTGGATGTCCGCCTGGAGGAGGTGGGCAGATGCCGGCATTTCCCGCGCCGACCGCCCTCGATTCAACAAATAAAGCTCCACACCCTGGGCTGCCGCCAGCGCGCTGCAAGCCGAGCTAATGATGCCTGTGCCGCCAATAAACAAGACCTTCATGGCTGTTCCTTTGTAAACAGTGGTGAGTGGCGAGTGGCGAGTGGTCAGTGGTCAGAAAATTCGTGCCATTCGTGAAATTCGTGGCAAAAATCCCCCCCGCCCTGCTGATTGACTGACAGATTTAAAAATTCACTGCCAAGATGCAAAGAGCGCGAAGAACCTTCCTGTGTGTTCCTGGCGCGCTTAGCGGTAAACACAACTTTTGCCTGCCAATCAGCATTTGCCTCTCATTGCTCAATTCTGGCGCGGGCGGTATTGCAGCGCTTCCGCCAAATGGGCGGGTTGGATCTGCTCCTGCTGCGCCAGGTCGGCAATGGTGCGGGCTACTTTGAGGATGCGGTGAAAGGCGCGGGCGCTCAGCCCCATCTGGTTCATGGCGCTCTTCATCAGGCGGCGGCTGGTGTCGTCCATGGGGCAGAATTGGCGGACTTCGGTCGTTCCCATGTCCGCGTTGCAGTACAGTCTGCTGTCTGTAAAACGCGCCTTTTGCCAGGCGCGCGCCTGTTCTACCCTTTCGCGTACCCGCGCTGACGGTTCGCCGCGCCGCACGCTGGACAGCTTCTCGAAATCAATGCGGGGCACATCCACGTGCAAATCAATCCGATCCAGCAGCGGCCCGGAGATGCGCTTCTGGTAGCGTGTAATCATGTTGTTGGAGCAGGAACAGGGGTGCGTCGGGTCGCCATAGTAACCGCAAGGGCACGGGTTTTGCGCCGCCACCAGCATGAAGTTGGCCGGATAGGTGACCGTGCCCGAAGCGCGCGAGATAGAAACCTCGCGCGGCAAACCTTCCAGCGGCTGCCGCAGCACTTCAATCAGGCGGTCGCCAAATTCTGGCAATTCATCCAAAAAGAGGACGCCACGGTGCGCCAGAGATATTTCGCCGGGGCGCGGCCAGGCCCCGCCGCCCACCAATCCAGCGTAGCTGACCGTATGGTGTGGGGCGCGAAAGGGGCGGTGTCGAATCAGAGGGGTATCTGCCGGCAGCAAGCCGGCCACGCTGTAGATTTTGGTGACTTCCAGGGCTTCATCCACGGACAGGCGAGGCATTATCCCCGGCAAGGATTTAGCCACCAATGTCTTGCCTGTGCCTGGCGGCCCGGTCATGAGTATGTTGTGGCCGCCGGCGGCGGCAACTTCCATGGCCCGCTTGACGTGTTCCTGACCCATAATGTCGGCAAAATCGGCAGCGTAATTCGGTTCACTGTTGTATAGAGTTTCCAAATCCAGAGCTAAAGGGGAAATGGCCTGCAGGTGGGTCAAGTGGCCGACAAGTTGGGTCAGGCTGGCAACGGGCATGACTTCAATATCGGGAATGAGGGCGGCTTCGTTCGCGTTTTCGACTGGCACAAACACACGCACAAACCCCCGTTCTCGCGCCAGGGCAGCCATGGACAGAATCCCTTTGGTGGGACGTAGTGTGCCGTCCAACGAGAGTTCACCAATGAACATGGCCTGTTCCAGCTCTTTGAACCAGATTTGCTGGGAGGCGGCCAGAATACCGACAGCAATGGGCAGGTCATAAGCCGGGCCTTCTTTGCGCAGGTCGGCCGGGGCCAGGTTGACCGTGATGCGTTTGTTGGGTGGAAAGCGCAATTCGCTGTTCTTAATGGCGGCGTGCACGCGGTCCTTGCTTTCCCGCACGGCGGCATCAGGCAAACCGACCAGCGTGAACGCCGCCAATCCCCGCGTGATGTCCACCTCCACGTCCACAGTCTCTGCGTCCAATCCCACAATCGCGCAACTGACAACCTTGGCTAACATGGCAGCTAATTCCCTTTCTATGCGTTATTTACTGGGACAACGCGGCAGCTACCCGTTCCAGCCGTTCCCGCGCCTGCGCCGCCACCTCCGCCAATGCCGGACTCAGACCAACGCCCAGCATGGCTTGCGGATCAACGATAGAAACCACTGAACCTGCATCCGTCTCATACACAATCACATTGCACGGCAGCATCAACCCAATTTCTAGTTCTGCGTTTAGCGCCTGGTAAGCCAGCCTGGGATTGCACGCTCCCAGAATCATATAGCGGCGGAAATCCGCGCCAATCTTTTGCTTCAACGTACTTTGCACGTCAATTTGCGTCAACACGCCAAACCCTTCCGTCTTCAATGCCGCAGTTACTTGCTCAATAGCCGCCTCATAGGATTCAGGCAGTTCCACCCGAATACCATAATCTACCGTACTTTCAGACATCTTCACAACTCCTTCGTTTTAACGCCGTAAGGCAGGTTGGCGACCCGCCCATCCTTCAAAAATCCGCGTCATCTGTGAAACCTGCGATTATACTTTTACCCCAAAGTCGCCTCTCTCAAGCGCTGCGATGGGTAAGCACATAAAACGTGCGCAGCGGCTGGTCTGGTTCTTGTTTGCGCGCAAAATCAGTGACGACAAATCCCTCGGCAAAGAGGTATTCAAACAGGGTGCGGGTATGCTGCCGCCACTGCTGCGCCAGGGGAAAGTCATGTTTCTTGATAGCCTGATAGTTAGCTGGAATCTCCACTAACAGGATATTCGCCTGGGGGACGGAGACATCTGGCAAGGGTTCAATAAAACCCTGCTCATTCAACTTTCCCTCGTTAATCAAGACGCCGCCGCCGCCCAAAATGCTGTTCAGTTCCAGTGGATGGCGCTGCTGCCGTTCGCCCCGTTTATTCACGCGGTTGCCTGTGCGGCTCCTGGCGCGATTGCCGGTGACCCACCAGGATACCTCAAAGCGATCGGTGGGCAGACCCGCGTTAATGCCGCTCATCTGCCCATGAAAATCACGCAAATAAGTGTCGCAGACGGCTCCCAGTTTACCAATGTTAAGCCAGCCGTTCCGACTTTCCAGAGGGTCAAACGTCCACGTAATCAGGCGAATGCCAATGCGCAGCGCAAATTCACGCTGGGCCAGTTTGAGGTCGTAACCGATGCCGAGGTGGTGGTAATCCGGATGAATCCCCATGATGACGGAGTACATTTTGAGGCGGGCGGCAGCCACCTGGTCAATGCGTTCGTGCATCCCCTCTACGGTGGCAATGACGCCAAAATTGAAGCCAACCAGTTCTGGGCCATCATAGGCCCCCAGCAAACAAGCGCCATTGTGAATGAGGGCGTGCATAAAGCGGGCGGGAATGATCTCCAGATCGCTCATCCCCCAGATGCGGCGCTGGAGCGCTTCGATTTTGTGATAATCAGCGGTGTTGGTAATGGGCTGAATCGTGATGTTCACAAAATGGTCCTTTTTACTAACCGCGAAGTGCGCGGTTCTCTTTCCGCTCTTGTATCCTTTTGATGAAATTCTAGAGAGGTTTAGCAGTTACCCCTTTTTGAGACAAGATGACAGGTTAGTGGGCTGTTCATTCCACGGCAAGAAATCTGATCTGGAGGATATTGTACCTGAAATGGGAGGAACAGTCGGCTTTAGCTGGTATACCAGAGAAAGACCTGTCGCCCCCAGATGAGCATGATAATGCCGCTGATGGCCAGGTAAGGGCCATAAGGGATGTGAAAGCGGCGGCGGCGGCGCAACCCTATGACTATCAAGCTGGAGACGCCACCCAAGACAATCCCTAGCAGGAGGGCAAAGAAGATACGGTCGAAGCCAAGCATAGCGCCGAGCAGCAGCGACAGAGTGACGTCGCCAAAGCCAAGCGCTCCCGCACCAAACAAGAGTTGCCCAACCCAGTAAAAGAGAAAAAACAAGAGAAAGGCGCTAACTGCCCCGGCTAACGCCAACCGCCAATTTTGACCGGGTATGACGAAGGCTGCCAACAGCGCCAGGGCTGTGCCCGGCAGCGTCACCACGTGCAGGATAAGGAAATGTTCTAAATCTATGACGATGATCAGGATAAGAATGGCGCTGTAGAGGGCAGTAAAGAAGCGCGTGGTGGGGTCGGGGATGAGCCAGGGGAGAGCGGCAAACAACAGGAACGCTGCCGCTTCCACGACAGGGGGGCGCCGCCGCGCGGGTAGGGCGCATTGGGGGCAGCCTGTGCGCCAGCGGCGCAGCGCCAGCCATTGCGGCGGTGGGTAGGTGTGACCACAGTGGGGGCAGCATGGCGGATGCGGGCGGGCGCGCCGGGGTAAATCATCCGCCAGCACATTAATGATTACCCCCACCAGCAAACCGGCAAGGGAAAAGAGCAGGCTGAGCAGAATTGGCGACATGGGCCGATTATACCCAAGGGGGAAGACAATAAACAGAGGGTCACGGGGGAAGTTTGTCATTGGCAGGCTGGCTGCGTTTGCTTCCAACGAATTTGATCACACGCATAACTCGCCTGCGGCCCTGTTCCGCTTTAGAATAGCTTTATGAAGGAATCTGAGCCGGTAGATCGGGATCGGTTGGGCGTGATTACGGGAGCGCTGCTGCTGGCGCTGGCTTTGTCTCGTTTTTTGCAGATGCCCGCCCGCCCGCTGAATCTGGGGCGTCTGGGGATAGATGTTGTTTTGTCTGTTTCTAGCGGGGCGTTGATTGCCGGCATTGTCGCCGGCATGGCGATTGCCGGCATGGTGTCTCTGGTATATAGCCACCCCAGGGCGCGTCAGGAGCCAATAGACCACAGCGCCATGTATACTATTATGCCCACCCTGTGGGCCTGCGTGCTGGCTTTTTCCTTGCCTGGAATAGAGAACCCGGTGCTGTGGGGGGCAACCCTGTTGGCCGGAGGTCTTTTTTTTGCTCTGACCCTGACGCTGGAATACACGGCTATTGGGCGACAGCCCAAACGCAGCCTGCCGTGGTATTGGGCTTACATGGCTTGTATTCACCTGACAGCCCTGGCGACGTTGGTCGTTATCTATGCCCAACGCGCTCCGAGTCTGGTTGCCAGCCTGTTGGTCTGGCTGGCGACAACCCTGTTGGCGACTCGTTTCTATTGGTCAAATGCCGGCAAACTGACCGAAGCCGCTATCTATGGCAGCCTGGTGGGCATATTGATGGCCCAAATGGCCTGGGCCATCAACTATTGGCGCCTGTCAAATTTGCAGGGGGGGCTGTTGTTATTCGTGTGTTTCTACGTGTTGGCAGGCCTGATTCAACAGCAGCGCCTGCACAGATTAAACCGCCAGATAATCATGGAATATGGTCTGGCGGCTCTATTGACTGTGCTGTTTGCGCTGTTGGCCATTACTTAAGACTGGTGCATCTACTTACCGCAAAGACTCCAAAGACGCCAAGATTCTCTGGTTTTTCTTTGTGTTCTTCGCGTCTTTGCGGTGAAATT
>CAZDSN010000243.1:0-2817 GCA_964507675.1 uncultured Ardenticatenaceae bacterium
ACACTTTCCAGGGCGCTGCCTGCTGCCAGATTTTTTCCAGTTCGATGCTGTCTTTCAGGGTGTCCATGGAGCGCCAGAAACCGTTGTGTTTGAAGCGCATTAGTTCGCCTTTCTCGACCAGGTGATTAAAGACGTCCGTTTCCAGGGGCGTATCCACGTCGCTGGCAATCAGGTCCAGCACGCCGCGCTCAAACAACATAAAGCCGGCATTGACCCAGTGTGATAGGCGCGGGTACTGCACGTATTGGGTGACCTGGTCATGGGCGTCTGCTTCCAGCACGCCGTACTGGTAATGAGCCTGGACAGCAGTGACCGTAGCCAGCCGGCCATGTTGGCGATGAAAGGCCAGTAGTTGGGTCAGGTTGACGTTACCCACCCCATCCCCATAGGTGACAAAAAAGCGCTCGCCCGGCAAGTGATCGGCCACCCGCTTGAGGCGGCTGGCCTTTTCTGTGGAGATACCCGTATCCACCAGCGTGACTTGCCAGGGAGCGTGTTCTGCCGGGCTGTGAAAATCCAGACGCGGGGATGGGGGGGCGCTGCCGTCCCCCAGCCAGATGGTGAAATCGCGGGCCAGGGCTTCGTATTGCAGGAAGTAGCGGCGGATCTGGTGCGCTTCGTGCCCCAGGGGCAGCACAAAGTGGTTAAAGCCATAGGCGGAGAAGATGCGCATCACGTGCCAGATAATAGGACGACCGCCTACTTCGACCAGCTCTTTCTTGGTGAGCGTGCCCCCGCGCATACGGGTTCCCTGGCCCCCACAGAAGATAACGACAGGAATGTTCTCCATGGCTAATTTTGTTGTCCCTGAGCGCGGGCCACAGCCTGGCGCAAGTGGGGCACAAATGGCGGATAAACAATACCCGCTTCGGTGACAATGCCGGTGACGTAGCGGTGAGGGGTGACGTCAAAAGCCGGGTTGCGGGCGGTAATGCCGGCAGGGGCTATCGGTTTGCCCAAAACGGACAAGACCTCTTGCGCGTCGCGCTCTTCAATCGGGATCAGGTCCCCATTAGCCAGTTCCAGGTCAATCGTACTGGTGGGAACCACCGGATAAAACGGGATGCCGTTCTCTTTAGCTACCACGGCCAGCTTGTAAGTGCCAATTTTATTGGCCACATCCCCATTCGCGGCAGTGCGATCGGAACCCACCAGTACAATATCCACCTGACCGGTACGCATAAAGTGGCCGGCGGCGTTGTCGGCGATCAGGTCGAACGAGATACCCCGCTGCTGTAGTTCCCAGGCTGTGAGGCGCGCCCCTTGCAGCCGGGGGCGGGTTTCGTCCACCAGCACGTGCAGTCGTTTCCCTTGTTCATGCGCGGCAAAGATGACGCCCAAAGCCGTGCCCCAATCTACCGCCGCCAGGGCGCCCGTATTGCAATGGTGCAAAATGGTGTCGCCGTCGTTGATGAGTTCCGCTCCGTGAAACCCCATGCGGCGGTTGAGGGCCACATCTTCGTCCGCCAGACGTTGGGCTTCTTGCAGCAGGGCAGCGCGCACATCGTCCGCACCCTCCAGCGATTCGTCGGCGGCCACGCGCAGTTGGCGGCGCACAGCCCAGGCCAGATTTACCGCTGTGGGCCGGGCGGCGTTGAGAACGGCTGCCGCCGCTTCCAGGTCCCGCAGCAGCGGTGGACGGTCTGCTGCCGGGCTCTGCTGCGCCGCCAATGCCATGCCAAAAGCGGCAGCGGCGCCAATGGCGGGTGCGCCGCGCACCACCATATCCTTGATGGCCGCGGCCACCCCGTGGTAATCATCGAACGCGGCCACTACCAACTCCCAGGGCAGTTGTCGCTGATCAATCATTTTGACGTTGTGTTGGTCGTAGTCCCAAAATACTGTGCGCATGTTTACGTTAGAGACCTGATGGCAATTGAGGGTGGGAGGTTGTGCTGCAAAGATGATAACACACGCCTTGATCCGTGCCAATTGCCGGCAGGGAGCGCGCTATAATGGCGACTTGCTTTTTGTCATGCCGGCAACAGACAAGGAGATGGCGCAGTGACGCCAGCCATGCTGAGTACGGCCAGGTCTGGCGCCCTCACGACAAATGGTAGAGTAAACGAGGTTTTTAGCGTACAATAACAGCATATGATGGAACGACTCGCCTTTCTGCGGCAGCAGTTTTTGACCCGTGCGCGCTGGTTGACAGTGGGGTTGGGGGTAAAACGCTGGTTGCTGTTGTTGGGCGTGGGCGCGGGTATGCTGGGGATGGGCGTCGTTTATCTCATCCTGACACTGCGCCGCGCCGGCTGGCTGCCCGTGTGGCTTTACAATATTCTGACATTACAAGACCTGCCGATTTGGGCGCGGGTGCTGCTGCCGGGTATTGCGGGCGTCATTATTTTGCTGGTGGCTATCAGCCGCCTCAGCGTGACTTTTCTGGCCCCCTTTCGCCAGCCTGGCGAAGAGATTATTGACAGCCTTTACCATTACAGCCAACGGCAGCGCGGCCCTTTAATTGTGGCTGTTGGCGGCGGGCATGGTCTGGCGGCGCTGCTGCGCGGCTTGAGGGAGTATACAAACAACATCACCGCCATTATCACGGTGGCGGATGATGGAGGCAGCAGCGGTCGTCTGCGGCGGGAGTTGGGAATGCTGCCGCCGGGGGACTTTCGTAACAACATGGCGGCCCTGGCGCGGGATGAGGCGTTGATGAGCAAGCTGCTGCAATACCGTTTCAGCCGGCAGGCGGGCGAGAACGGCACGAGCGAACTGCATGGGCATGCTTTTGGAAATTTGCTGCTGGCGGCGCTGGCCGGCATTACGGGCAGTTTTGACGAAGGCCTGTTAGCTGCAGAACGGGTGCTGGCG
>CAZDSN010000243.1:2917-6220 GCA_964507675.1 uncultured Ardenticatenaceae bacterium
GCGCGCGCGCCCAAGGTCTATATCTGTAACCTTGCCACTCAGCCTGGAGAGACGGATAATTATGATGTGGCCCGGCACGTGGCGGCTTTGACCCGATATCTGCCGCACGGTACATTGGATGTGGTGTTAGCCAATAATAATCTGAGCATTCCATCTACGCAGGGCGGGGGACAGACACAATATGTGCAGCCGTCCATGCCGCCTGAAGGCCGTCTGTTGTTGGCGGATCTTGTGGATGAACAAAAGCCGTGGCGGCACGACAGCGTAAAACTGGCGCGGGCCGTCCTTGACCTTTTGGCGCACTGAATCATGCCAGGCGACCTGACCAGGACGCCGCAAACTACAATCTTCTAAGGAGAACTCCATGACAATTAAAGTTGGTATCAACGGTTTTGGTCGCATTGGCCGGCAAGTGTACAAAGCCATTTATGAGAACTACCGCGACGTCTTGGACGTTGAGGCCATCAACGACCTGATGGACGTGAGCACGAATGCGCATCTGTTGAAATATGATTCCACCTATGGCCGCTTCCCAGGCGCGGTGGAGGTGCGGGATGGGGACATCTATGTGGATGGTGTCAAGCTGAAGAGTTACGCTGAGCGCGATCCCCTGAATTTGCCCTGGGCCAGCCTGGGCGTAGACATTGTGTTAGAGTGCACGGGCGTATTTCGCACCGGGGACAAAGCGGCTGCCCATCTCACGGCAGGCGCCAAAAAAGTGTTGATTTCCTCTCCGGCGAAAGGCGTAGACGCGACATTTTGCATGGGCGTCAACGATGGGGATTATGACCCGGCCAGTCACAACGTCATCTCTAACGCCAGTTGTACTACCAACTGCCTGGCCCCGGCGGCTAAGGTGCTGAATGACCATTTTGGCATAAAGCGGGCGTTGATGTCCACCATTCACGCTTACACCAATGACCAGCGCATTCTGGACCTGGCGCACAAAGATTTGCGCCGCGCCCGCACGGCGGCGCAAAACATCATTCCCACGACGACAGGGGCGGCTAAAGCGGTTTCTCTGGTGATCCCGGAGTTAGAAGGCAAGTTCGATGGCATGGCGTTCCGCGTGCCTGTGCCCACCGTTTCCGTGGTGGACCTGGTGGCTGAACTGGAAAAGGACACCACTATTGCTGAGCTGAACGCCACTTTCAAAGCCGCTTCTGAGAGCGGGGGCTGGCTGGGTAAGGTGTTGGGTTACACGGAAGAACCGCTGGTTTCCAGCGACTTTATTGGCACGACCAAATCCTCTACCATTGATGCCCAGTCAACGCAGGTTATTGGCGGCAACCTGGTCAAAGTTGTGACCTGGTACGACAACGAATGGAGTTATTCCGTGCGTCTGGCGGATCTGGCTGCTTTTGTGGCCGGGCAGATGTAATTAAACTGGAGCAGTCTCCAAGACTGCTCCAGTTTGTGAAATCGGTTGGCAGCCCCCACATGGAATTGAAAGAATTAGAAGCGCGAATGCACGCTTTTGTGCAAAGCAAAGGCTGGTACGCGCCTGACTCCCGCAGACAGCAGTCGCCGCGCAACCTGGCGGCTTCGCTGGCGATTGAGGCTGCCGAAGTGTTGGAGCATTTTCAATGGCAGGCAGAAGCGTCTGATCCGGCTGAACTGGCGGGTGAACTGGCGGACGTGGCGCTGTATTTATTGCAGTTGGCCAGCCTGACAGGCATTGACCTGGAGCAGGCTATTCTGGATAAACTGGCTTATAACCAGGAGCGGCAGTGGGAAATGTAAGCCCCATGAAGGTCCTGGCTGTCAGCGACGTTGTTATGGACCATCTGTACGCCGCCGACGTACGCAGTTGTTTCCCGCAGGTGGAACTGATCATTGGGTGTGGGGACCTGCCTTTCTATTACCTGGAGTTTCTGGTTTCGGCGTTTGACCGGCCGCTGGTTTACGTGCGGGGGAACCACGATGGTGGGCCACAGCATCGCAGCGATGGCCGGGTTGCAGCAGAAGTGCAGGGGGGGATTGATCTACACCGGCGGACAGCAGTGGTGAACGGTTGTTTTATGGCGGGTTTGGAAGGTTCCATGCGTTACCGTCCACGGGACAAGTTAATGTATACAGAAGGGGAGATGACGCTGGAGATTGCCAGCCTTTTGCCGCGGCTGCTGTGGATGCAGCGCCGCCTGGGACGGCGGTTGGACGTGCTGGTGACGCATTCGCCGCCTTATGAAATTCATGATGATACGGATTTGCCGCACACGGGGTTTCGCGTGTTTCGCACATTTATGCGTTATTTCAGGCCGCGCTACTTGCTGCATGGGCACGTGCATAAGATTGGCGTGGAGGTAAAGCATCAAACGCAGTATGCGGAAACAATGGTAATCAATGTATATCCTTACCGCCAGATTGATCTGAACTGCCCGCCAGAGAGTTAAATTCGTGATAACCCGGGCAATTCGTGGCTAAAATTCGCCTTACTGGCGGAGATCAGGCGGCGCTGGCCTGGGGGAAACGGTAGCCGATGCCGCGCTCGGAGACGATGTAGATTGGCTCGGTAGGGCCGGGTTCGATTTTCTGGCGGACGTTATGTACGTGGACGCGCAGGCGGTTTTCCTGGACTTCTTCGAGAGGCCACAGTCGTTTGAGCAGGAACTCGGTAGTGACAATACGCCCGGCATTGCGCATGAGGATGTAAAGTAGCTTGGTTTCAATGGGAGTTAGTACAACTTCGCTGGTGGCTACGAAGGCTTTGCGGTTGGGAAAATCTACTTGCAGATGGGGATCCACGTGGACAACGGGCTCAAGGGTGTAGCCAAAGTCGCCAATGCGGCGCAGCACGCGGCGGACACGGGCGGCTAACTCGCGGGGACGGAAGGGTTTGACGATGTAATCTTCGGCAAAATCGTCAATGGTGTTCACGATCATGTCTTCATCATCTATGCCTGTTAAGATGATGATGGGCAAATCGCTGAATTCGTGGACGTAGCGGCAAAACTCCAGCCCATTCATTACCGGCATTTGTAGATCCACCACAGCCAGATGGGGCAGACCGTACCGCTTAATCAGGGTGACGGCTTCCTGGCCTGTCATGGCTGAAAGTACGTCATATCCTTCTTTTGTCAGGGTGCGCCTGACAATATCTTGCATATTGTAGTCATCTTCCGCCACCAAAATTCTCTGCGGCCGTGTGTCTGGTTCGGGCATTCCCTGTGTCCTCAGTGGAATCTGTACCTATGGCTACCTGAGCACATCAAGTATATCAATAGCAGTTTATTTGAGGGGCAATTATAGCAACTGCTCCTGCTTTGGCGCAAAACGTGTTTGCTACCTGCCAGGCGCCCAAAA
>CAZDSN010000244.1:0-6213 GCA_964507675.1 uncultured Ardenticatenaceae bacterium
TGGCGCAGCAAGTGTTGGCGCGAGCGCGTCAAGGATTGCAGCACGCCTATGTGCCGCAGGTGGCTGAGTTGCCCACAGTGCGGGGTCAGGTACAGTTGGCGCAGGCCCTGCGACAGCCTTTGCCGTCCAGGCTGTCTTGCCGGTATGAAGAGCACACGGTGGACATTGCCGACAACCAGATTCTGGCCTGGACGCTGTACCAGATAGCCCACAGCCCGCTGTTAGGTGAGCGCACCCTGCCGGCAATCCGTCGTGCTTTTCATGCCTTGCATGGGCCGGTCAGTTTGCGCCCGGTGACGCCGCTGGAATGTCTGGGACGGCATTATGACCGGTTGAATCAGGATTATGAGCCACTGCACGCCGTTTGCCGCTTCTTCCTGGAGCATACTGGCCCGGGCCACGCTATAGGCGGGATGGCCATGTGGCCTTTTCTGGTAGACATGGCGCGACTGTATGAGTTGTTTGTGGCGGAGTGGCTGCGAGCGCATTTGCCGGCAGCCTATACGCTGCGAGCGCAAGAACAGGTGAATATTGACGCGACCGGGAGCCTCCATTTTCAGATTGACCTGGTTTTGTACCATGAATCCAGCCAGACGCCTGTGGCCGTGTTGGACACGAAATATAAAACCGGCGGGCAGCCGGTTGCTGCCGACGTGGCCCAAATGTTGGCTTACGCCCAGGCCAAAGGCGCGCCGCAGGCGATCTTAATATACCCCACACCGCTGGCGCGGCCGCTGCAGACGCAAATCGGCCAGGTGCAGCTGCGCGCGCTTACGTTTGCCCTGGACGGCGACCTGGAGCAGGCGGGCCACCAGTTGTTGGCGCAGCTCATATTGGCCTGAGGGCGGTTGTGTTATAATCAAACGGGTGAACTTATGTCACCCCAGATCATCCAGCGACCATTTACCGCTGATGTGAGTGGGGGGGTGCGCATCCTTAGCTGCGTACTCCTCTCCTCTCCTTTCTTAAAAAGAGACGTGAAGTGCAACTTCTCCAAGAAGTTGCACTTCTTGAGCCAGCTAACATAAGTTTGGCGGGCCCCTGGTAACAGATTGACTATGACACATCCCATCATTGGCTGGGAACAGGAAACACCTGTTCCTGATGGCTATCAGTTCAACGATTATCTCCACGTTGTTCAGGGGGAACTTCACTTTGGCGGCCTGAATCTGGCGCAGCTTTTTTTGAAAGACAAGAGCGCCATCGCCGGGCCTACCTTTCCTGGCGTCGGCAAATCGCTGTCCAGCCCCCTGGAAATCGTGTACCTGCCCCAAATTCGGAAGCGCATTCAGGCTATGCAGGCTGTTTTTGACCAGGCGCGCGCAGAAGTAGGGTATGTTGGTCAGTTCCATTATGCTTATGCCTCCAAAGCCAATGCGGCGGAAGAAGTTATTCGCACCACGCTAACAGCGGGGGCGCATCACGAAATGTCATCCTCCATAGATGTGTCTATTGTCCGCCTCATGATAGAGCGTGGGCTGCTGCCGCCAGAGCGCATGATCATTTGTAATGGTTTCAAACCCGCCGGGACGGATTACGCCCAAAGCATTCTCGATTTGAGACAGGTGCACCCGCGGCTCATTCCCGTGGTGGAAGATTTAGCGGAACTACCCACTTTGCTGGCCTCGGAACTGCCTTTTGAAGTGGGGTTACGCCATAAAACTTACGGGCCGCATGGGGATGCCGTGGAGATGGATCGGTACGATTCCCGCTTTGGCCTGGACAATGAGACCTTATGGAAAGCAGCCAGCTATGTGGCCGCGGCGCCTAACCTGGAACTAAAGATGTATCATGGCATGGTAGGTAGCCAGTTAGCGGACCGGGATGAGTTTATCCATCGCCTAACGCTGCCTATCGAGACATTTGCACGGCTGCGGCAGCGCTACCCGACGTTATCTATTTTCAATTTTGGCGGCGGAATGCCGGCGCCCATGACGTTGGACTTCGATTTTGATTATCTGGACTTTGCCCGCCGCCTCCTGCACACGTGCCAACAGCTATGCGACCGCTACGGCGTGCCTGTGCCAGACATCCTGGGTGAATTCGGTCGCTATACCACCACCGAACACGGCGCTCATCTGTTCAAAGTAATTGCCGTTAAAGATAATAATTCCCCTTATCCCTGGTATATCATTGATGGCTCTATCATGACCTCGTTTCCCGATACCTGGGCCTTAGGCGAACATTTTATTGTGCTGCCGTTGACGCATCTCGACCAACCGTTCCAGCGGGTGCGGTTGGGCGGCGCCACCTGTGACAGCGATGACATTTATCCGCCCAGGCAGAGCCAGTCGCCGCTTTATCTGCCGGTGGAAACAGATGATCTTTACCTGGGCTTCTTTGGCATTGGCGCTTACCAGGAAATGTTGGGCGGCGTGCGAGGCAGCAAACATTGTGTCTTGCCGGAAGCCTATGAGTTAATTGTTGATCAGGATGCGGCAGGTCATTACATATTTGAACTGGTGCCCGGCCAGTCCGTTGAGGACGTCCTGAGCAACCTCGGTTTTCTCGACACGCAGGGTCGCACCACGACAAATGAAGAGCTGTAGCGCCATCTGGCAGAAGGCCCTTTTCCCACATCTCCGCGCCGCCACGTGAGCGGGCAACCGTGTGAGACTGTTTTTCAGGAGACAACATGAGCCGAGGCGCACCATCATGGACGAAAATTTGTAGCGCGGACAAACTAACAGTTTGTTCTACATTTTTCTCCGCGTCCTCCGCGTCTCCGCGTGAGGTTATTTTCTAAGGAGCATTGCCCATGCAGAATCTTGACAGAACCCGACTTGTTTTTATTGGTATTGTAGGGCTGGCGCTGCTGGTCATTTGTGGCGCAGCCGCTTACAACATCGTGCGCAATATGACCACGCCTGACCCAACGCCCACGCCCGGTATCATAACCGACGCCAATACCCCCACTCCGGCGACGAGTGCGCCATTGGCCTCGCCTGATCCCGTGTTTGGGCCGCAGTATGACGCTGCCGATGGGCTGCCCACGTACATTTGTGGCGCGGATGCTTTCGGGAGTTATTTCACCTTACAGCAGATGCAGATCTCTGGCCAGGACGTGGCGCACGGCTTCCATTTGGGCATTGTGCCCTTTTTCCTGGACGAGGACCCTGCTTATGATGTTTCTGAGGAGCAGCGCACGGCTCTGCTCAACAACGGTCAATGGGATTGCCTGCTGACCACGTTGGATTCGGTCGCCTTGAAAAATCCAGGCGTGATCACGGCTATTGTGGACGAAAGCGCAGGCGCAGACCAGTTGTGGGGGCGCGGTATCAGCACTATCAATGATTTGAAAGGCAAGCGGATCGCTTTCTCCCAGGGCAGCGTCGGCGAATACTTTGCTTATTACGCCCTGTCCATTGCCGAGGTCAATCCGCGCTTTGACGTGACGTTGGTTCCGCAGGACAGCGTGGCCGATGCCGTGGCCGCTTTCAATGCCGAACAGGCGGACGTTGTGTCTGGCTGGGAGCCGGACATTTATGATGCGGAAGCGACGGGCGGCCAGCCGCTGCTCAGTTCGGCCCAAATGCGAATTGTGGTAGATGTGATTGTCACGTCGCGACAGAGCCTGAACAATGAAACGAACCTGGTACAGTCGTTCCACGATGCCTGGTTTGCTACTTTGAAAGACCAGTTTGAGGACTTCGATACGGCGGCGGCCAATATTGCCGCCTGGGGACACAACGATTGGAGCTTTGTTTACGCGGAAACTGCCGGCAGCGATCTACGCGCCTGGTTAGAAAGTGTGGCTCAGGCAGACCTGGGTGCAAACGCTTTTGTGATGCGCGACCCAACGCCGCTCTACAACCGGCTGGAAATTGCGCGCCGTGTCTGGACTATTTCTATCTCTGGTTTGCAGATTCCGGCATATGAAGTGCAGGACCTGGTGGACACGCGCTTTGTGGAACGTTCTGCCCAGCAGGCCAATCTTCAGGCCAATGGCAAGCCGGTTAACGACACATTTTCCATTTCGGGGCAATTAGACCTGTCTGGCGTGAACACCGAAGCCGCAACCACATTGGCCGTGCTGCCCTGCCGCAAGTTTGACTTCCTGCCCGAATCTACGGAATTAACGTTGGAGGCGCGCCGCCGTCTGGATGAGTGCGTGGTTCCTACCCTGTCGCAAAGCATTGGTCTCTTTCTGGAAGTCAAAGGCTCCTCGGCCTGGCCGGCTAACGAACCCCCGTACACCGAAGCGGAGATTCTGGAATTTGCTGAAGCGCGGGCGCAGTCGGTCGTAGATTATCTGGTGGCGCAAGGGATTGATCCGGCTCGTTTCATTGTGACGGCGCAGTTGCCGCCCGAGGATCACCGCAACACGGACGATGCGGAGAAACAGGCGGAAGACCGTTTTGTGGAGATGACGCTCATTACGGTTGGCCGTTAGTGTCGCGTCAGGGGTGACATGGGCAGGTAGATTGGTTCAATTTCTGAAATTGAACCAATCTGGCGTACTGGCCAGTCTTGACGTGAAGGAGATAGCAGCAAATGATGAATCGTTTTCGTGGTTTGTGGTGGCTGCTGGCGGCATTGGCGCTGCCGGCATTGGCCTGCAGCCTGGGACAAAGTGACGGGCCGCCGCGTAATGCGGTGCAAATCGAAGTCCTGTCGAACACCAGTTTGACCGGCTGGCTGACAGAGGCGGTGACCGCTTTCAATGCCGCTGAGATCGAAATGGACAGCGGCGACCCGGTGTATGTGAATTTGCTGCCGGCAGTGGAAGCCGGCCAGGCGGTAGTTGACCTGCGCGATGGGCTGGTGAATCCAACCCTGTGGATTTCTGATGACAAAGTGTGGGCCAATGTATTAGCCGACCAGGGAAATGCCCGCTACCAGGCAGATTGTACCAGTGTGGCCCAAAGCCCGTTGGTCATTGCCCTATGGCGACCGGTAGCAGAGGCGTTGGGCTGGCCCGGTCGTGACCTGGGTTGGTTGGATATAGGCAGTCTGGCAGCGGATACCTCCGCCTGGGCCTATTACAGCGGCGGGCAGTATGGCGAGACACTGCGGCTGGGGCACACCCACCCGGGTCTATCGGCCACAGGGACCAGTACACTGCTGGCAATTGTGCAGGCGGCTCAAGGCAAAACGGAAGCCGTATCGTTGAACGATATTCAGCAGCCCATTGTGCAGGCGTCGGTAGGCGCTTTTGAGGGGGGCGTGGCCTGGTTCAGCAGCGATACGGACGGCCTGGGACAGACGATGGCGGAGCGGGGCCCCAGTTTTTTGGGCGCGGGTATTATGTATGAAAGCACCGTCCTGCAATATGGGAATGGGCTTGATCCCAACGGCCTGGTGCCCATCTACCCGTTCGAGGGCACTTTTGTGGCCGCCCATCCCGCCTGTATTGACAGTGATGCCAGCAGCGAACAGCGGGCGGCTGCCGGCATTTTTCGTGACTATCTCACCAGCGCCGCCGGGCAGGAACTGGCGACAGCCAGAGGGCTGCGCCCGGTAAACAGCAGCGTTCAGCCGGCGGCCCCCCTGGATGCAGCACATGGGGCCAACCTGGCCCAGCCGCAGGTCGTGTTCGGCGCGCCGACGGTTGAGACGCTTTACTTCATCCAGGAACTGTGGCAGACAGCGCGCAAAGACGTTAACCTGGTGATGTTGTTGGATGTATCGGGCAGTATGCAAGGCTCGAAGATGGAGAGTATGCGCGAGGCGGCCATCCAGTTTGTGCGGCAGATGGGAGATGAGGATTATCTGACTTTGATTGCTTTTTCTAACGTCCTCAACATCGTGGCCGATCACCAGCAGGTGGGGCCAGCGCGAGAGGCGATCATCGGGCAAATTGAGGCGTTAGACGCGCGGGGGGACACAGCGCTTTATGATGCCATTGGCCTGGGAGCGGAACAGATTGCGGAAACAACTACGTCGCAAGCAGCCAATGCGCTGGTGGTCTTAAGCGATGGTCTGGATACCTATAGTTACCGTTACAGCTTCGACGAGCGTTTGATCAATGCCGCTGCGGCTAACGATACGACGGTGTTTACGATTGCTTATGGTTCTGACGCTGATGAGGCGTTGCTGCAAGGGCTGGCGCAGCAAACTTTTGGCAATTTTTATCTGGGGGATGAGGCGAGTATTGCCGGCATTTACCAGGAAATGTCCGCTGCGTTTGGCGGCAGCCTGGGAGTAGGTCGTTAAGCCATACAGAAACAGGCGAAAAATTCTGTTGACGGGTCGTTTGGGGCGTTTTTGCGC
>CAZDSN010000245.1:0-6208 GCA_964507675.1 uncultured Ardenticatenaceae bacterium
AGCAAGGCGTCCGTCGGGTCAAGGACATTGGTCAGGCGCTTGGTGCCGCCCCAGGAATAGTAGCGGATACCGTTAACGACGGAAGCACCGCTGCCGCAACTGGTGGTGGGCACGCCGGCCGGATGACGGCTGGTGAATGCCGCCGAACCGGCGGTTGACAGGGAGGCAATGCTGTTCTTGGCGCTCTGGTTGAAGCTGCCCGCGCCGTTGAACATCTCAATGATGCCCGCGAGTGCATTCAGCGCGCCGTAGGCCACCGGGCTGAGCGGACCGGTACTGACCACCAGATCTGCCACCGGAGATCCCTTGACCGGGCTGCCAATGGCCGTCACCGAGGCCACCTTGGACGGAATGGCGTCAGCCACATAACGGATGGAATGACCGCCGTGGCTATGCCCCATCAGGTTGACCTTGGCGGCGCCGCTGATGGCCAGGATGCTCTTGACCTGGGTCAGCAGTTGCTCACCGCGCACTTCGGAACTCTCCAGCGCCGCCACCTGGGTGACATATACCTTCGCGCCGTTGGCCTGCAGGTCGGAAGGGATCTGGTACCAGTAATCCACCGCGCCGCCCAGCAAGGACTTGAAGCCGAACATGCCATGTGCGAGCACGATCGGGTACTTGGTCTGGGAATAGGTGCCGGCGGAGGCAAAAGTGGAGACAGTGGCAGTCGCGGCAACGAGGGCCGAAATGAGCAGCTTGCGCATGAGTGTGTCCTTTGGTCAATTCTTGTTTTGGCGCAAACCCGTCAAGGGGCAGGCGCTTATTGTTGTTGCCGCGACCGAGCAACTGTCCGGGCGACAAACGAATATTAACTGACCAAAAAGACGACGAAAAGCCGGTTTCGGCGGATAAACGGCGTTTTCCGACGAACGGCTAGCAGACAGTCGCTTTCCGTATTGCCGGAAAACGCCTGGTTTTTGTGAATTGGCGCCATCTGAAAATGGCTAATTGCTGGATTTTACAGCACTTTCATTACACGATCGGACAATCATTGCCCCTGGCTTGACAGGTTATGGGCCGAAACGGCCTTGGATTCACCCTCATTATATGCACAAGCGTATAATTGACGCAGGGTAATTCCGGCCATTCTTTTTGCAATTTCGGACATCTCCCCGCCCCTCGCGCCGGTTGCACAACGACAACTTGAGCGCGGTGGCCTCGCCATTGCCGAATTTGCTAGCATCGGCCACCCTTCTCTCCCGCAAGCCTTTTCATCATGTTCATCATTGACTTCATCCTGCACATTGACCAGCACCTGGCCGAGTTTGTCGCCAACTACGGCTTGTGGGTCTATGCCATCCTGTTCCTGATCGTGTTTACCGAAACCGGCGTGGTGGTGATGCCGCTGCTGCCGGGCGACAGCCTGCTGTTTGCCGCCGGGGCGCTGGCCGCCATCGGCTCGATGAACCCGTGGCTGGTGGGACTGGTGCTCTGCGCCGCCGCCATCAGCGGCGACTCCTGCAACTACTGGATCGGCAACAAGCTGGGGCGGCGGTTGATAACGCGGACGAAGCTGATCCGCATGGATCATCTGCACAAGACCGAAGCCTATTTTGCCGAACACGGCGGCAAGACGGTGATTTTTGCGCGCTTCGTGCCGATCGTGCGGACGTTTGCCCCCTTTGTGGCGGGCATGGGCGCGATGGTCTACCGCCGTTTCCTGAGCTTCAGCGTATTTGGCACGCTGTGCTGGGTCAGCCTGTTTGTCGGCCTCGGCTATTTCTTTGGCAACCTGCCGGTGGTGCGCAAGAATTTCACGCTGGTGATCTTCGCCATTATCGGCATCAGCTTCCTGCCGATGGTGGTGCAGATGGTGAAAGGCAAGCTGGCCGCCCGGCAAGCCGGTTAAGCGTCAGCGTTCCCCCTGAAACGGCAAAGGCCTCCACTCGGAGGCCTTTGCCGTTTCAGGGATGGAAGGATTCAGCCCGGAAACTCGTAGGTCCGCGCCAGATAGTCCAGAATGTCCCTGGACTCGAACATTTCCACACCATGATTGGGATCAATCAGGAACGGCACCTGCACCCGCCCCTTTTCCGCCAGCATGCGCGAGCGCTTGGTGTCCGGCAGCGGCCGGTATTCGCCAAAATGCAGACGCTGCCGGGCCGGTCCGACATCCGCCAGTTGCTGCTTGCCCAGATTGATCAGGGTATAGGGCAACTCCAGCTCGCACAGCTTCTCGCGCACGGGACGGGAATAGGGGCTGGCCTCAAAACTGTACAAGGTCAGCGGTTGCTCCGGATTGACCGAAGGCTGCGCGAGGATGCGGCGTCCGCGCGATGCGCCCGCCAGCCGGGAAGTCAGCAGATTGAGCTCGCTGTCCTGAAGGTGGCGCGGCGCGGATTTTTGCCGGTACTGCCGGAACAGGTAATCGTTGATGGCCTGCGCGCCGGCATGACGCTCGCCGGTATTGGGGTCGAGCAGGAACGGCAGGCGATTGCCGCCGGACAACTCGTTGAGACGATGGGTGAAACGGCTGCCGGACAGCGGGCAGGGATAAATCATGGCATCGAGATTCAACTCGGTCAGCGCTTCCCGCACCAGGCGGCATTCGGGATCATCCTCGCGGTCAAACAGCACCGGCAATTGCGCGGGTTGCCGCACCTGCTTGCTGCCGGAAGCACCATGCCAACCGCGCATCGTGGAAGCCACAACCGATGAAACAATATTAAGCAAATGATTTTTCATGACTTTTCCTGAATTTCCGAATATCGGACATCTACCACCAGAAACACGGCACGACCCGCGGGCCGTTCGACCGGCACTTCATCATCAATCGTCTTTTTTAGCAAGGCCCGCGCCATGGGGGCATCGATACTGATCCAGTTGCGCTTGGGATCGATCTCGTCCGGACCAACGATGCGCAGGCTGAGTTCGTCGCCGGTGGCGATGTCTTCCAGGTCCACCCAGGCGCCAAAGAAGATGCGTTCCGGGTCGGAGGGTTTTTCCCGCACCACCCTGAGTTCCGGCAGGCGCTTTTCGAGGAAGCGGACGCGGCGGTCGATTTCACGCAACAGCTTCTTGCCATAGATGTATTCGGCATTTTCCGAGCGGTCGCCCTGGGCGGCGGCTTCACTGACCGAGCGGGTGACTTCGGGACGCTTGACGCGCCAGAGGTGGTCCAGTTCGTCGGCGAGGGTCTGGTAGCCTTCGGGGGTGATGAGCGGGGTTTTGGGGGCGGAAGGCGGTCGGTAGCGGGACATGGGGTTAACGTGTTTGGAGTCGTGTTAGGGATAGTAGCGGGTGGAGCAGCGGGGGGAAACCCCGGCGCATTGGGCCGACCCTTATTAAGGCCATGTCGCCGTTAATCGTTGAAACCGCCTTTCCCTCTCCCAAGGTCTGGGAGAGGGTGGCGCGAAGCGCCGGGAGAAGGTTCGATGGTGGCCGCTTGAAGGAATGTGCTGCTGCGCGAGATGAACGCCGTCATTTTTGATAATCGTGTCCGACCCCGTTTCCCTCTATAGAAGGTAACAAAGCTGTCCTTCTTGGGGTGCGGTGGGTGTTTTGCGACTTTCGCCATACCACTTGAAGGCAGCTTTTTCTATTTAAATCAGTTGGTTATCGCATAAGTAAGCGCCATTCGTGTCTGCCCCCCCTTTTCTGCCCGAATTCTGGATGAATTTGCAAAGCCAAACCGATATCTGGCAGACTATGCAAAATGAGAAGAGTCTGGAGCACATCCGAAGGGCCAAGCCTCTGATTGCGGCTTGACGGTGACAAGGAAGTTGGAGTCGGGTGGGTATTTCGCTCCGACTCTGATTTCTCATAAATAACAATACAACAGCTCCTATAACAAAGGTGAAACATGAATCGTGTACTACTAAGCCTCTTTCTAATATTGATGACAGCTAATACTTCCGCTCAGAATTCCATCGAAGTAAAAACTAATGATGGGCGTACTGTGATTCTCAAACCCGATGGGTCGTGGGAACAAAAAAAAGATAACATCCAACCTTCGCTTAACCCCAATACAAATTCGGCCAATGGAAATATTGAAACCAATTCACTGCCACCAAATTTCACTGGACACGACACCGGCGCACTTTTTACTAAGCTGAGTGACCTGAAAAACAGATTGCTAAAGAGCGAGTTTGAAACTACTTCTGATTATGAAAGACGGGTGACACAAGAAATGAAAAAACTTCTTCTTGACAACCGAACTGTCACAGACACGTTTTCTCTTGTAGTTTCTAATATAGAAGCCAGTTACGATGCCGATTCGCAAGAAATGCAGTTCTTCTTGCCGGTTGAGGAGAGTTACTCCAGCACATTTCGTCGAGACAAAAAGACAGCTTACGACTTAAAAGACGTGAACCCTTATAGTATTCAATGGCGTGATGACGGCCACTATAGTACTAAAGAGCTTGTTTTTGATGAAATGGGTAGTTTGGTTTTAACCACGAGAGAGTACAGAAAAGGCTTCTTAGCGAAAGCTGCTCTCGGAATAGATGAGGCTAAACGCTTAAAAAAAATGGCTAAGGCTGTAGTTATTGTCCAGTTTGAAGAGCCTTATGTCGGATATATTGAACAGCTACAAGTCCGCTTAATTGATGTTTACTTCTTTGACCCGAAAACTGGAAATATTTTAGCAAAAATCAGCCAAGGCGGCAAGGAAAAGTAAAAAGGGGTCTGACCCGAATGGCACTTACTTAAGCTTTGTCGGGTGACCATTTTGCAGGATTTCCTCCTTGGCCGTCTTCCGGGCTTTGGTTAGCAGTGGGTAGGGTTTGGGACGCCGTTTTACCGCCCTGGGCTCAATCCGGCCAGGGCGTTTGCCAACCCGGCGCTGACCCATCAGAAGCAACAGAATGAGGCCACTTTCGCCCTTCTCCCAGTCGTGCTTATCGCCATTTCCCCAACTCACCCACAACTGCACGCCATGCTTGAAACTGAGTTGCCGAGGGCAAAGTTCGGCCAGTTTTGCCGCACTCACCATCGCCTCGCGGATCAGGTTGTACGCCAGTAAATACACCCAGATTTCCTTCTCCACCATCTGGGGAGACCGGCCTCTCAGTGTCTCCATACCCAGCGTGGTTTTGAGGTTGCGGAAGTCCAACTCTACCTGCCATCGGCTGCGGTACAAGGCTTTCAGTTCCTCTTTCGTTGTTTGTCTCGGGCACAGCAAGGTCGTGATCAGCAGCTTGCCACCCACGCTCAACTCCCGAATCGTCAGGGTATCCGGTGCCTTGGCATAATCCTGCTCGCTCATCCAGTCCGGCCTGATCCTGGGCTTGGTCAGCACCATAAGATGGTCGCGTTCACCCAGAGACTGACCAAGCCGAAAGTTTGTACTGCGACGGCGCGCGCCATACTGTTCAAAGACCGCATCCACCTGCCTTGCCTGCAACTCGCCAAGCAAAAAGTAGGTGCCAAAAAAAGCATCGCCCAACAACACATCTCCGGCTTGCAGGGTATCCAGCATCGAGCGCAGCAGGCTTTGCTCACTCGTGCCCTTGCCTTGGGTGCTCTCCATCGCGGCATTCAAGACCACGCCGCTGCCCAAGCACATCAGCCCGACCAGGCGGCACAGGGGAAAACCCAGTCCGGGCTTTTGGCCCACGGGCTGGGGATAGGCTTCTTGATTGGCCTGTGTATCCGGTAGCGAGGCGGTGGTGCCGTCCACCAATCGTACCGGCCTGCCGCGCCATCGCCATGCCGCAGGACTCTCCGCGCTGATGCGCTGTCCCGTGGTGCTGACCAAATGCGAGATCACCTTGGCAGGCAAACGCATTCTGGCTCGACAGTAGGCTCCCGTCGCTGTGCTGCAAGGGGTTAAGCCCTCTTTCAGGTGACGGGTGGCGATGGTGTTGACCGCTTTCTGGCAGGAGTGATCGGCGTCCAGTGTTTGCGTGATGAACATGGACAGCGTGCGCTCGGGCGTAAAAAATCGGTCACGATGCTTGGGAAGCAAGGCGCGGATGTCAGGCCGGGCCAACAGGCTGCCAATGTCGGACAGTGCAGGATTGGAGGGCGGTGTTTGATTTTTAAGGCAACGAAGTTGCTGTAATTGCGCGTGGCGTATAGGATGTAACAAAGCTGTCCTTCTTGGGGTGCGGTGGGTGTTTGGCGACTTTCACCATACCACTTGAAGGCGGCTTTTTCTATTTAAATCAGTTGGTTAGTGCTTAAGTAAGTGCCATTCGTGTCTGACCCGAATGGCACGAAAACAGGAGAGGAACCTATGATGAAATCATTTATATTTTTATTC
>CAZDSN010000246.1:0-6200 GCA_964507675.1 uncultured Ardenticatenaceae bacterium
CTCTCTGATAATGCTCTTAAGAAGCTCATCTTCTGAGAGAAGTTGAACTTCTTCCTTCTCCCTTCTTCCCTCTTCCTTCTCCTCACACCCTGGTAGGCGCTTTGGGTGGGGCCACGGCCAGGAAATCGCGGGCAAAGTGGTCCGCATAAGCGTTGATTAGCTGTTCTACACGGGCAGCGTCAGGGGAGGCCACAATCACGCCAGCATGATAGGGTCTGGACAGCCGCCACACAATTTCGGGGTCGTTGTAAGCAGATAGATCGGGCCATTCTTGGCGGGAAAGACAGGCGAGAATGCCGGCATTCTCCCCCCTCTCCCCAGGCGATGCATACGCTTCGCCGCGCATGTTGGCAATCTCCAACCGCGCCGCTTCCGTCCACAAATCCACCCCGCTGGCCGCCGCCACCATTTTATCCAGGTTAGCCCCCCCTACGCGCGCTGCTGTTTCCAGAAAATAATAGCGACCATCCGCCTGACTGTGAATAAACTCTGTGTGCGCCACGCCGCGCACCATGCCCAACGCCGCCAGCAGCGCCCTGTTGGCCGCCAGCAATGTCTGCGATTCCGGGTCAGCTACGGCCAATGTGCGGCTGCTAAACACTCCGCCCCCGTGCGTTACCGCCATCGGCGGCAAACCGTAACGACTCGCCCGGCTAAACACCACCTCCCGCTCCCACACAATAGCGTCCACGTGATACACGTCGCCGGGGACAAACTGCTCCAGCAGATAAAACGACTGCTTATCCCCCAACTCATCCAGCGCCCGCCACACTGTCTGCGCATCATGTGCTTTGCGAATACCTATCGCCCCCGCCTCAAAACGCGGCTTCAGTACCCACGGCGGTGGCACATCCGCCATAAAAGCGCGTAAATCATCATAGTTGAACAAGGGCGAAAACGGCGGCGCCAGGATTCCCTTCTCCCGCGCTGTCACCCGCATTGCCAATTTGTCCCGAAAATGGCGGGCAGTCGTGTGCCCCATGCCTGGAATGCGCAAGTGTTCGCGTAAATCCGCCGCCGTCTCTACGTCAAAATCATCCAGGGCTACAATGCGATCAATGTGGTGGGCGCGCGCCAGATAGCTGACGCCATGAATAATGTCTGGCCGTCGTGACAAATCAGGCATACGGAACAGCTCATCAATGCTTTCCCACGGCCATGCCGCCTGCGCATACGCTTCGGCCACCACCAGAATAGTGCGGCATCCCTGGCGTTTGGCTTCGATTAAAAACGGCGTGCCTTTCAATTCGCTGGCCAGGCACAAAAAAGTAATCGGTCGTGCGGTCGTAGACATCCTCGTTATTCCTCTGCTTCCCCATTCCACACCCCGTTCTGGCCGCGAGGCAACCGCGTTGCCCCATGCCGCGTCACCTGGAAGCGGTCAAAGTCACGCGCCACGTAGGTGTCCGGGAAGATAGCGCGCGCTTCCTGTTTAATAACGCGCTCATAATACCGGCGCGAAAGATGTGTCAGGATTAAGGTCTTGATGTTGGCTTCTCGCGCCAGGCGGGCCGCCTGAGCCGCAGTCAGATGACCAAACTGCCGCGCCATTTCGGCGTCTGCCTCAATATAAGTTGATTCAATCGTCAACGTGTCTGCGCCCTGGCAAACGGCCAGCAAATCCTCAGTTTCCCCGGCATCTCCCACGTGCACATATTTGACACCGGGTATCATCTCCCCCAGGACGTCGTCAGGGTGGACAATCTGGCCGCTGGCCAGGGTGATGCTCTGGCCTTGCACCAGGCGACCTCGCTCTGGGCCGGGCGGGATACCCAATGCTTCGGCTTTGTCCACCAGAAATGGGCGGTGAGATTTTTCCGTAAACAAAAAGCCATAGCAGTCTGGGCCGCGATGACTTACCGGAAAAGATGACAGGGTAAATTTGCTGTCCTCTAAAATGACCATCCCTGGATGCAGAGGAACCAGGTTGATCGTCACCGGCGGGCGCGCCCCGCGCAAAGCCACGCGAAAGATGAGATCGCCCACCCGCTCCAGGGTAGATTGCCCCCCGTAAATCTCCAGCTTATCCAACGTTTCCCAGCGGCTGAGCGTAGACACCAGCCCCCCCAAACCCAGAATATGGTCCAGGTGGCCATGCGTCAGCAGCACCTTGTCCAGGCGCTTGAAACCCAGCCCGCTTTGCAGGATTTGCCGCTGCGTGCCTTCGCCTACATCCACCAGAAAGCGGTATTGGCGGTGCAGCACCATCTGCGCCGACAGGCCACGATGAGCCGATGGCGAGGAGGCAGACGTGCCTAAAAAGACAATTTCAAACATACAGTTTTTAGTAGCGCGGGCATCCTGCCCGCTGCCCAATAATCTTTTTCTTCATCTCTATGTCAGGGAAAAACCAATGCCCGTCACTGTTACCCGTCCTGGCTGATCCAGCGCGCCTTCAATCTGCATTGGCGCATCCAGCCACTGCTGCAGCAGGGCCGCGTTGGTCAGAGTGTGCCGGGTGATTTGGTTCGTGGTGAAACTGGATGTGCCGTGGGCCAGGGCCATGGGTAACAACAGTTGGTCAGCCAGATGTTTGTCCACAGCAAAAGGCCAGCCGCTGGCGGGCCGAGGGTTGTTAATAGAGCCTTGATTGTCCACAAAAGCGCGTAATTGGGCAACTGCGGTTTCCGCCACCTGATCGGCAGGGAACCCTTTGCGCCCCAGGCTGCTAAAACCCGCGCCAGGCAGCCAGAGGACAATGCCGGCCCCTGGGCCCTTGCCCGTCTCTCGCACGGGCTGGATGTTGGGCCGGAAGCCCAGGGCTTGCAGCAAATTATGGGCGCGGCGGGCCATGCGTTGGGAAATATCTGCCGGCAGGTTGGTCACGCCCGCCACCCCGGAAACCTGCACGGTCGCTTCTGGCTGGAACGCAACCGCGTGCAGCCGGGTCGTGGGCGTCACCGTCATCTGCACTTCGCCGCCGCCCGCCTGCATCCACCCCCACGCCTGCAGCTCAGTCGCCACCTGCGCCCCAAAGCGGGCAAAGGCGAGGCGAGCTACTTGCGCCAAATAATGGTAAGGGGGACTAAACGGAACAAACGTGCCGCCGCGCAGCGTGACCTGGGAAGGAGCGGGAGCAAAGAGGAGGGGCCATAAGATGGACTGGCCAATGAGGGTGACGGCGCCAGCGGAGAAGGTCTGAGTGGCGGCGGAAACGTCAAAGTAATAGCGACCTGCCTGCGGCGGCGCGGTTGGATGAAATTCCAGAGTCTGCGAATCAATGTTGTCCCCATGCAGTTGCGCGGCGCACACCGCCGCCACCGCCCGCACCGCCGTCAGGTGCTGCGGGCGCAAGCCAGGGCGGCTGCGTCCGGCGCGGATATTGACCAACAGCAATGGTCGGCCTGTAAGAGCGGCCAGGGTCAAGGAAGTGCGCAGTACCTGACCGCCTCCTTCCCCTTGACTGCCGTCAATCGTTATGGGCGATAGGTTCATGTGGGATATTGGCTCTGGAGAAGTTCAACTTCTCAAAGAAGTTGAACTTCTTATGCCGTTAGCTGGCGGTTAATGTAAATCCTGCCGCCCTTCCAGCGCCCGCCTCAGGGTGATTTCGTCGGTGTATTCCAGATCGCCGCCTACGGACAGGCCACGCGCCAGGCTGCGCAGCTTGACGCTGTGACCGGCCAGGCGACGCTGCAAATAAAGGGCGGTTGAATCTCCTTCCAGGGTAGGATTGGTGGCAATGATGATCTCGTTAAAACCGCCTTGCTCCACCCGCTGTACCAACTCCGCAATGCGCAGATCTTCCGGGCCGATACCTTCAACGGGAGAAATGGCCCCATGCAGCACGTGGTAACGTCCATTAAAAGCGCGCGTTCGCTCCAGCGCCACCACGTCTAGCGGCTCTTCGACCACGCAGAGGATGGTTTGATCTCTGCCGGCATCCTGGCAGATCAAACACGGCTCTTTTTCCGTAATGTTGAAGCAAATCGAACAGAAATGGGTGCGCTCTTTCAGATCACGCAAGGCTTCAGCCAGGGCAAAAGCATGTTCGTCGGCGGCGCGCAGCAAATAGAACGTCAGACGCGACGCCGATTTGGGGCCGATGCCGGGCAAACGAGCAAACTCGTCAATGAGACGCTGGACAGGTTGGGGTAAAACGTTGCCGGCCATATTGCTGCTGCCTCACATACCGCCGAGCAAACCGCCCAGCCCACCCAGGTCCACGCCGCCAGTGATACCTTCCATCTTTTCGGCAGCCATCGTCTGAGACTGTTCGATGGCGCTGTTTATGGCGGCTACCAACATGTCTTGCAACATCTCCGGGTCTTCGGGATCAATCAGGTCCTTTGCAATCGCAATGGACTGCACCCGCTGGTGACCGGTGATAACAATGGTTATACCACCGCCGCCTGCCGTCACCGTAACGGTTTCGTCAGACAGGGAAGCCTGAGCCAGCTTCATTTCTTCCTGCATCCGTTGTACCTGCGACAACATGCCGGACGGGTTAGCCTGCTTTGGGCGTTTGGGTTTGCCGTGGAAAGATGGGCGTTTTTTCGTCATCATGAATCTCCTTCAATCAATTTTCACGCACCACCCCACCGAGTTCATCTGCCAGGGCGGTAAATTCCGCTGCCGTCACAGAGGGGGGTGGATGGTATTGGCTGTTTAGCACGGCCCGAATGGGACACACCACGCCCACCAGTTCGCCCAAAACATCCGATACCAGTTCCTGGGCGTGAGACGTGTTATCAAACTTCTCTTTGAGCGTGCCATATTCAAAACCCAGAATCAGGATGCCATTTTCTACCGCCAACGGCTGGCACATGGTCAACAACGTGCCCAAATTCCGGTTCTTTTTCTTAATATTTGCCATGGCCTGCGGCCAATGGCTGGTAACCGACACCAGCGTCAGGGGAGCTGCTGCAGCTTCCTCTGCCGGCAGTGGCACAGCAGCCTCCGCCACTGGTTCCGGTTCTGTCGCCGCGGGAACGGTTGTTTCCGTGGGCGGCAGGGGAGTACCGGTCGGCGGTTCCCGGTGCGCTGCCAGGGGTACTGCCGCTGGCGCCGCCGGGTCATCTGCCGGGGCAGCCGCCGGCGCTGCCGCCGCCGCGGGTTTTGCCGGCTGTGGCACGGGTGATGGCATTTCCCGCCGGGCCACGCTCCCGCCAACTTCTGGCAGCAGTTCAATAAAAGCCAGTTCTAATGGCAACTGCGGCTGCCAGCCAGAAGCCGTGGCGCTGGCGACCTGGTTAAACTGCTTAACAGCCGTGATCAAGGCCGCGCGGTTAGCTCTTTCCGCTTGAGAACGCATTTGCTGCTGCGTTTCTGCCGGCATTTCCACATCAAACGCCTGTCCTGACGCCTGCAGCAGCAGCACTGCCCGCAAATAAGCCACCATTTGCCGCGCCAACTGGCGCGTGTCCGCCCCAGCCGCCAGCGCCTGGTGAATCACCTGCAAGCCAACTACGCCATCTCCCGCCAGCCACGCCTCCGTCAATTGGAACACTGTAGCCGTGGCCGCGGTACCCAGCACCTTTTGCGCCCGCGCCAGCGTAATCGTGTCGCCGGGAGCCGTTACCAGCTGGTCCAACAGGCTTTCTGTGTCGCGCACGCTGCCCGCCCCCTGGCGGGCGATCAGCGCCAACGCCTCTGGCTCAATGGTTAACCCTTCCTTCTCGGCCAGCCACAACAGCCGCTCGGTTAGTTCAGACACGGTCAACAAGCGGAAGTGGAATACCTGGCAGCGGGACTTGATCGTTGCCGGCACTTTATGCTCTTCTGTGGTGGCTAACACAAACTTGGCGTGTGGCGGCGGCTCTTCCAGCGTCTTCAACAGCGCATTAAACGCCGCTGTAGATAGCATATGCACTTCGTCAATAATGTAGACCTTAAAGCGCCCCTCATTCGGCGAAAAATTGATCTTATCCCGCAAGTCGCGGATATCGTCTACGCCGGTATTAGAGGCGGCGTCAATCTCTATCAAATCGAGAAAGCGGGCTTCGTTAATGGCCTGGCACACGTGACAGGCATTACACGGACGCTGCGCCGGGTCCGGGTGCAGACAGTTGACCGCCTTAGCCAGCAGCCGCGCCGAGGTCGTTTTGCCTGTGCCACGCGGCCCGGAAAAAAGAAAAGCGTGCCCCACCCGCCCCGCAGCCACCCCATTTTGCAGGGTGCGGGTGACGTGTTCCTGACCAACTACCTCCTCAAAGCGGGTTGGCCGCCATTTGCGGTAGAGGGCTTGCGACATAGGGCTA
>CAZDSN010000247.1:0-6190 GCA_964507675.1 uncultured Ardenticatenaceae bacterium
GCGGCTACGCCGCGGAAGTGGGCGGAGAACGATGGTGGTGGAAAAGGGCTTTGGCCTACAAAGAGTAGCTCTTTTTAAGACGTTTCCTTATTTCGGGCCAAAAAGCCGGTAACGAATGAACCGCTCACCGTCAATTTCCACTTCGCCGTCTAACTGAAAACCTAATCGCAGGATTCCTTTCACACGGGTTCTGGTGGGTGGAAATAGAATGGTAATTGACTCAAGCCCCATCTCGCCGAAAGCCCGCTTGATGATCTCTTCATAAATGATTTTGCCCATACCCCAGAAATCCGGGTGCAGCACCAACCCAAGATCAGCATCTCCGTGTTCATATTGTAAGCCGCCCCAGCCTACGAACTTGCCATCAATGATAAATGCCCACGGCCCATAGCCATACTGTTCCCATTGCTTTTCTTTACCCGCTACCCATTCCTGGCATTCCGCTTCTCCCAGATTGGCATTCGATAATGGCATTTGGCGGCGCACAAGCGGGTTTGTGTTCAAGGCGATAATCTCGGCGTTGTTGATCTCACTTAAATGTCTGAACTCAAGATGCACTTTGGTCTCCTATTGGGGATGTTCATGAGCCGCCGAACCGTGGGGTTCAGCGCCAGGGAGATGAACAAGAGGCACTTCTTACGATTAATTCGCAGCAGATTCACGCACCAATCACCTAGAGGCCCTCCTTCATCTGGCCGTTCCGTAATAGCAACAGGCTTAACGCCCATTTCATCTAAGACCTTCTTCGTACACTTCAGGTAACGCATACGCCCTCTTGTTACACAACACTGTGCTCACCTTACCCCACCGCTTTGGGCAGGATCAGGCGTGACCATTTTTAGTAGCACGGCATCGCTCCCATCCGGCAGGCGCAGCCGCACGCCGCTGCCGGGATCATACAGGCCGGCAACGAGCGTGTAAGTGCCGGCAGCCAGGCCGTCCGGCACTGCTAAATGATGTTCATCCATCACTACTTCATCAGGCAGCCAGCCTGTCGTGGGGCGACTCCATCCTGCCGGTTCCCCATCGGACTGGGCTACAATTTGCCCCCCCACATCCCGCAAATGCACAAACACACGGTAGCTGACGGACGTTTCCGCCAGGCTGCGCCAGGCTAACCGTACCTGCAGCCCGTCCGCCGTCCACGTCACGTCCGCTCCCAAAAGTTCAGCCACTTCCGCCAGAGGCGCGTTGGTCCCTATGTCCAGCAGCGGCAGCGTAAATGACCGCTCTGGCGCGCTGATCATCACTGTTCCTACGGGCACAGGTGGCTGTTCCCCCCACTGTACCCGCCATTCGTACACGCCGCTCTCAAGGGCAGCGGGAAAGCGTAGCACCGTCTCGCTACGCAGCCGGTCACCGGAATGCCACTGCGTTGGCTCATAGTAGGGCGTCACGGGACGCTGCAGTTTCCAGACAGTTGATCCATCTGCCGCGGTCAGCGTCAGCGTAAAGGTATTGGCGGCCGTGTCCACCACCTGCCACAACAACCCCACCCGCACCGGGTCGCCTGACCACGCCTGGCGGCGATCCAGGCGGCTGCCTAACAGGGACAGGCCGCTTGCTGTTGGCGCAGGCGTGAGCGGCTGCAAGCCTTCCTCCAACGGGCGGTGGCCATTGGCTGGACGCAGCACACGCACCGCGCCTATAGAGTGCACGACCACCGTTTGCTCCGAATCTCGCCGCACCAGGCCCATTTGCACCTGGTAGAGACCGGGGGGCGCGCCATCCAGCAGGTGTAGTTCAAATGGCTCCAGGCGATAGCCGTCAGGAGGCCAGGGGTCAGGGCCAATAAAACGCCAATCGCGTGGGCGGACGGTGTCCAGCGTGTTCCAGGCGATGCCTGCTTCATCTACCAGATGCACGCCAAAATCATAGCTGACGCCGATGGGCCGCTGCGCCTGCCAGTAGGTATCCAGGTAAATGGTCTGGCCGGCATCTGGCAATGACGTGGGTAGTTCCACTCCCAGCAGCCGCACCTCGCCCGCATAATCTACTGGCGTCATGTCTGGCACACCCCATACCCCGGTCGGGCTGAGGCGGGACATGCGCAGCGGCGAATCCAGGCGACCTACCAGGAGCCAGACCAGTAGAGCGGCGCTGCTGCAAGCCAGCGCCGTCACACCAGACAGGGAACGGGAATGGGGCGGCGGCGAAACCCGTTTGGGCAAGCGGGGCGTGATCAGGAGTAGGAATGCCGGCATTATCCCTAACAGCGTCACCCAGGAAATAAGCGCCCCTGTCTGGCGCGCGGGCGTTGTTCCCCAATATAGGCGTAGTGTATGCGCTCCTGCCGGCAAATCCACCTGGATCAAGCCGTGCGGGTCGCTGGCGCGCAGCGACCACGGCTGCCCATCTACTGTCGCCTGCCAGCCTGGAAAATAAAACTGGCGATACGTGAAAGCGGCCGGCTGTGGTAGTTTCACCGTGTAAGTGGCGTCCAGCGGGTCTTGTGGCGCGCATTGCTGCTCCGTCTGGGCGCATTCTACCAACCGGTCTGGATTGCCCGCCCGCACCAGCGCTTCCCGCAAGGGGGCAGTATCCGGCAGCTCTGTCACTGTACGCGGCAGGAACTCGCCCAGCGTGGTTGTGCCAATGAAATAAGGAGGAGCTTCAAAGGCGGCCAGGTCGGCCAGCGCCGGATTTTCTGGAAATGTTTCCTGGGGTAGAAAAAGCCAGGGGGTAGCAGCCACGATGAAAAGAGCTGTCACTCCGGCGGCCAGCCAACTCCCCCAGCGCACAGTTGCCAGGCGGGACGTGCCGGCAGCCACTAACCCCAACGCCAGCCAGGAAATGACGCCCAACAGCCGCCACGGGTAGAGCGTCTGGTCAAGCAAGGGGATGGCGTCCCATACAAAGGCGGAAGCAGATGTCATCAACCAGACGGCCATCAGGAGCAGCCCGCTCCAGCCCGCCGCCAGCCAGCGCTGCGCCTGATCCAGCCAGCGCCAGCTCCAGAGCAGGCCGCCGCCCGCCACCAGCAATGCCAGCAGCGGCAGCGGGCGCACCACTGGCGGATTAAGCAAGGCGGGATCAACGGGCAGCATGGGCACGGCAAACAATTCAGGCAACCTGAGGAAGTTATTAGCAATGCCATACCCCTGGCTGATGCTTACTTCTGCCTGGGTGGCAGTGATTTCCACCAGGGCAGGCAGCCAGAAGAAGGCTGTCAGGCCCACGCCGAGGGCCAGTCCTATCGCCGGACCAATCAGGACACGCCCCCCATACCGCCATGCCAGCCACAGCAGCCACAATCCCAGGACGAGAAGGCTCTGGTAGGTGGCCGGGTAGTGGCTGAGGAACATGCCGGCAAAAAGGAAAGGCAGCGCGGCTGTCCAGCCGCGGCGGCCATGAGCGGCATGCCAGAGAGCCAGCGTGAGGAATGGGAGGAAGACGAGCGCTTGCGACTCCGGTAGGCTGCCGCGCACGCTCACGTCGTAGAGGAAATACGGGCTGTAGACGTAAGCCAGCGCCCCCAACCAGCCGCCAACGCCGTTAAAAAGGGTGCGACCAAACCAGTAAGCGCCCGTCGCCGCCAGCCAGTAATGGAGGAAGGCGATCAGGCGGTAGGCGGTGGTAATGGGCAGCCCTGCCTGTGCCAGCAGGGCCACACTCATGTGCGAAAGCGCGGGGAAAAAGTTAAAAACGGGATAGCCGTAGCCATGCACCAGGTCGGGCGACCAACGGGGCCAGAGATGCGACCACTCCCAGACGCGCAACCAGGCCAGCACGCGGTAGAGATGCGGCGCCAGATCATTGGTGCGCGGAATGGCGTCGGCGGTGAAAAAGGGAGAAGCTGCCGGCACGACGGCCACCCCTAACCCAACCAACACCAACAACAACCTTATGAAATGGCGGCGACCACCATTAAACTTGACGCTCGTCAATCACCCTCTCCCAGCCGCAGCCGTCAAAACTGATTAGCCTGTTAGCCCAAACCGCTGGTCAGGCGGTTTTGCATTGCCATTTGACCGAATTCTTCTTTTAGCGATCTTCCCGCAAAAGTATGTACTTGTTAGACCGCGACGTCAAGCAACCGCCCGGTGAAAACAAAAAGCCCGTCGAGAACGACGGGCTTCTGCAAATCAACTAACGGCAGTTACCGTGTGCTTTAGCCTACGGTTGCTTCATCCAACGCTATGGCAACAGGCACGGCGGTTTGGGAATCAATCAGTTTGAACACCAACTGATCGTTTTCCATATCAATCAAGACGGTGTCGCCCTGCTTGAATTCCCCCTTGAGCATACGCACGGAGAGTGGGCTTTCTACATACCGCTGCAAGGCACGCTTCAATGGGCGGGCGCCGAAATCTTTGTCGTACCCTTCGTGACCCAGCCAGTTGCGGGCAGCGTCGCTTAATTCGATGTGCAGGCCATATTCGCCCAGGCGCTGGCGGATTTCCTTCATTTGCAGGTCAACAATTCGCACTACGTCCACTACAGACAGCGGCTCGAAGATGATAATTTCGTCAATACGGTTGATAAATTCGGGGCGGAAAGTGCGGCGCAGGGCGTCTTCAATGCGTTCATGATTGGCGCGTTCTTCGGGGTCACGCATGCCGGCAAAACCCAAAGCCCCTGACTGTTTCACAAACGACGTACCCACATTGCTCGTCATCACCACGACGCAGTTGCGGAAATTTACCACCCGTCCCTGACCATCCGTCAGGCGACCGTCATCCAACAGTTGCAGCAGTGCATTCCACACATCCGGATGGGCCTTCTCAATTTCATCAAACAGCACCACACTGTAAGGCCGCCGCCGCACCTGTTCCGTTAACTGACCTCCTTGCTCATAACCTACGTAGCCAGGAGGCGCGCCAAAGAGACGGCTGACGGTGTGCTGCTCGCGGAACTCACTCATGTCCACGCGAATCAACGCTTCTTCATCGCCAAACATGAACTCGGCCAGCGCTTTCGCCAGTTCTGTTTTGCCTACGCCCGAACTGCCCAAAAAAATAAAGGAGCCAATGGGACGGCGTGGATCGCTCAGGCCGGAGCGGCTGCGACGGATAGCGTCTGCCAGCACCGCCACGGCCCGCTCCTGGCCAATGATGCGGTCATGCAGCCGCTCTTCCATGTGCAGCAGTTTTTCAGCTTCCGTTTCAATCACCTGGTTTACCGGAATTCCCGTCCAGGAAGCCACCACTTCGGCTATATCTTCGGCCTCGACAAACTCATCTAGCTTATTTTCCAACTGCCAGGCCATTCGCTCCTCAGCGAATTCCGACTCCAACTTGAGCCGCTCCGCCCGCCTTAATGCGGCGCGCTCATAGTCACGGGTTGTATGCGCTTCTTCCTCTTGCATGATGAGCGCATCCAGGTTTTTCTTCAGCTCTTTTAGATTGGCCGGCAGCGTATGCAGCGCCACGCGCAGCTTGGCGGCTGCCTCATCCATCAAGTCAATGGCTTTGTCCGGCAGCCGCCGATCCGACACGTAACGATCGGAGAGACGGGCCGCGGCCACCAGCGCCGCGTCGGCGTAACGCACCTGGTGGTGCGTCTCATACCGCTCGCGCAGACCATACAGCATCTGGATGGTATCATCAACCGATGGCTCTTCTACAAAGATGGGCGCAAAACGCCGCTCCAGGGCGCTGTCTCGCTCAATATATTGGCGGTACTCATCTAGCGTGGTGGCCCCCACGCACTGCAATTCGCCGCGTGACAGAGCCGGCTTCATCATATTGCTGGCATCCATGGCCCCGCTGGCTGCGCCTGCGCCTACCACTGTATGCAGTTCGTCAATAAAGAGAATAATTTCTCCCTGCGCCTGCTGGATTTCTTCCATGGCCGCCTTGAGCCGCTCTTCAAACTCGCCGCGGAAGCGGCTGCCGGCAATCATTGCTCCCAGGTCCAACGACACAACCTGTTTATTGAGCAGGTTTTCCGGCACGTCGCTTTCATTAATCTTTTGCGCCAGCCCTTCCACAATGGCTGTCTTGCCCACGCCTGCTTCGCCGATCAGCACCGGGTTATTCTTTGTGCGCCGGCTGAGCACCTGGATGACGCGCAAAATCTCGTCGTCGCGGCCAATCACGGGGTCCAGTTTGCCTTCCCGCGCCAACTGCGACAGGTTGCGGCTGAACTTTTCCAGCGTCTTGTAACGGCTTTCCGCCTGGCGATCCGTTACTCGCTTGCCGCCGCGCAAATCCTCCAGGGACGCCATCACCCGCTCCCGTGTGACGCT